>JAFAGQ010000026.1 GCA_023422555.1 Pseudomonadota bacterium | reverse complement strand
TTTTGGCATCGGCAATCAGTTCGGGCACATTTTTCCAGGGCGCGTCCGACCTGACCACGATGGTCCCCGGATCACCATTGAGCTTCGCAATGGGAACAAAATCGTCGGACGTAAAGTTGATCATTTTCAAATGAGGAAGAATGGCCAGCTCTGAAATGAGGACTGCGACCTTGTAGCCATCCGGCTTCGCACGGCGTACTTCCCCCATTCCTATACCTCCGCCAGCACCCGGTTTATTGCTCACAACAAACGGCTGCGACATGTATTTGGCTGAGACATCGGCAATGACCCTTGCCATCAAATCCGTCCCACCGCCTGGAGAGGAGGGAACGATCAGTTCTACCGGGTGCTCCGGATATTCCGCATTGGCATAACTTGCTGACACTCCCGCAGCCAGCACCACCAGCAGTTTTATTACGTTTGTCAGTTTCATTCATTGTCTCCTTGTTTGGCACGCTTGACGTGCGTGGATCGTCCTGCTCTTCCTGCGTAGGCAGGCAAATTGACTGCGCCCGCACATGTACAGGCGCGCCGAAATCACCATACAAAGTCAGCAGGTACAGCGATCAATTTTCAGATTCAAAGTACGGCCAGCATGCCGCCGTCTACATAGATGATCTGTCCGTTGACATAATCTGATGCCCGGGACGCCAGAAAGACGGCTGTACCGGCCAGTTCGTCAGGAAGACCCCAGCGCCCTGCAGGCGTGCGGCTTTTCACCCAGCCGTCAAATTGAGGATTGTTCAGCAAGGCTTCGTTCATGTCAGTTGCCATATAACCCGGACCGATGGCATTGATCTGGATATTGTGTGCCGCCCACTCGGCTGTCATGGCACGGGTCAGCATTTTTACCCCACCCTTGGATACGGTGTAGGGCGCAACGGTCGCTCTGGCGCATTCGCTGGTGAGCGAACCAATGTTGATGATTTTTCCGCCACGACCGCGTGCAATCATGCGTTTTGCAGCGGCGCGGCCCACCAGGAAAGCGCTGGTCAGATTGGTATCCACAACCTTGTGCCATTCTTCCGCCCGCAATTCCGTCAGCGGTTTTCTGAGCTGAATACCGGCATTGTTGATCAGGATATCTACCTGCGTGCCCTGGGCATCCAATTGCGCAAAAGCTGCGTCCACTGCGGACTCATCGGCTACATCAAAGGCAAGACCACTGGCGTTGAACCCCCGTTCCGTCAGTTTTCGCACCGATTCATCAAGCCGTCCTGACTGAGTTCCGTTCAGAATAACCGAAGCGCCATGTTCAGCCAGTGCCTGCGCAAAGGCAAAGCCCAGGCCTCGTGAGGAGCCGGTTACCAGCGCCGTTTTTCCCTGCAGATTGAATAATTCAGACATAATATTCTTCTATGGTTATCAAAGATTGCTGACTCTGATAGTCAGATCGTCCCGCTCAAAGACCTCTTCCCGTAATTCCACACCCAGTCCGGCGCCTTCCATCGGGTAGACATAGCCATTTTCAATTCTGGGGACGGCAGTGACCAGTTCGTTGTACCAACCCTTATAGAACGCACGAACCGACTCCTGAATCAGGGTATTGGGCTGACTGAACGAACAGTGGATTGCCGCCGCAAAGCCCACTGGACCAATGCAATCGTGTGGTGCAAAAGGCCGATGCCAGGTTTCTGCAAGCGCAGCAATCTTGCGTCCTTCGGTCAATCCGCCGCTCCAGCACAGATCCACCATCACAACTGACATCGCATCCTGATCCAGCATATCCTTGTACGGATATCTGGATCCCAGGGTCTCGCTGGCACACACCCACACAGGCGTAGAACGCGCATATTCTGCCAGCGCCTGGGCAGAGTTCATGCGTATCGGGTCTTCATACCATCTTGGCGCATAGGGTTCGATGGCTCGGGCAATTTCTTTGGCGGCGGGCAGATTCCACAAGGAATGAAATTCGACCATGATGTCCATTTTGTCGCCAACAGCAAGGCGTATTTTTTCAAATGGCTCCAGCGCCTTTTTCATCTGTGATGAAGTAATGAACAGGCCTTTGTTTTCGATCGCCGCAGGGTCAAATGGCCAGATTTTCATGGCGCTAATGCCCTGCTCAAGCAGATCGTGGGCAAGTTCATCTGCACGATTCATGAACCCCTCCAGATCTTCATAATTGCCATTGGCCTGGCCGGATCGCATCTGCCAATTGGACACCGGCTTGATATTTTTCGATCGCACGTAGCTGGAGCCAGCGCAGGTGTTGTAGACCCTGATTTTGTCATGACAGAGTCCGCCAAGCATTTGATGTACCGGCTGGTTGCAGACTTTGCCGAATATATCCCAAAGTGCAATATCGATTGCCGACGCGGCCCGATATTCCGCCCCCGTAGAGGACTGCGCCATGGGCAGGTTCAGCATCTCCTTGTGCAGTGCCTCGATATGCAACGGGTTCTGACCCAGCAGACGTATGGCAAGTGTGTCATGGATATGCGCCTCGACGGCACCCGCGCCATAAAAGGTTTCGCCCAGTCCAATGACGCCACTGTCGGTATGGATGCGCACCCAGATAACATTGAAAAATTCCTGTGTTCGCAGAGTCTCTATTTTGGTTATCTTCATGGCTGCTCCGGATAAAGACCAGTGGATACAGTGGCGCGCAAATCAGTTTCTGCCCGCTCGATGATCTCAAGCACAGCGCTCTCGGCCTGTGCAGGATTGCGTGAGGAAATAGCTGAAAACAGTGCCTCATGTAGCGGCTGAGAACTGGCCGGACCACCGGGCACCTGTATGCACAGATCAAAACTGACTTCCAGAATTGCGTTGATCGCCTGCTGCATATGGCGAAGAAACTGGTTATGACACGCATCCAGAATTGCGCCATGAAAGGCCACGTCTGCCGGCACGTACTCACCCACACCGTTTATTGCATTTGCCATGGCATCAAGATTGTGACGCATGACAGCCAGGTCCTCACTGCCTGCGCGCAAGGCGGCGTAACGGGCGGCTGCCGGCTCGATCACGCGCCGCAGCTCCATAAGATCGGCAATGTATTTTTCATCGACCATTCCCGCGCTCGCACGCCAGCCGACCACTTTGGGATCGAATAACTGCCAGTTGTCCAGCGGCTGGACCAGCGTGCCGGTGCGTCGTCGAACAACGACGAGCCCGCGCGCGCTCAGAGACTTGATCGCCTCCCGCACCACAATGCGACTGACACCGAGCAGATCGCAAAGGTCCGGCTCTGAAGGCAATGTGCTTCCCGCTGAATAGACGCCGGTGCAGATATCCGCACCCAGTCTGTTCAGTACATCATCGTGTATGGTTGGTCTTGGATTCATAATCACAAATATCGTTTCATTATCACAATCATAATACGTATGATGTTTGAAATAAATGGTGTTTACCCTGATCGATTTGCTTCGCACAGGATTATTTCGTGTCTGGTCTATCTCGCTGATCGAATCACTTAGTAAAGTGTCTTGCGCTGCCTTTCGGGCAGTTCCCGATCGTATTTTTCTCCGTCAATACCATCGCTGGTCAGGCCCTCCAGGATCGTGCCGGCTGAAGGCACGTTCAGATCTGACCGCTCTGCTGGCGGATTCCATAGCCCCGAGCGCTGTATGGCACGCGCACATTGAAAATAGACACGCTCCACATGTATCTCGATGACGCATTGCGGCGGCTTGCCGTTCATGGCCAGCTGCGCCAGCAAGGCCGGATCCACGCTGATGCGCCCCCGGCCATTGACCCTCAGCGTCTCGCCAACACCAGGAATGAGAAACAGTAGCGCGACCCGTGGGTCTGACAGCAGATTGCGAAGACTATCAATACGGTTGTTGCCACGGCGTTCCGGAAGCAGCAAGGTATGTTCGTCCTGAATGTGGATAAAGCCCGCAGGATCGCCTCGCGGAGAAGCGTCCAGCCCATCCGGACCACTGGTTGCCAGGATAGCGAATGGGGATGCCTCTATCAACGGCCGGTACAAAGGATGAATATGGTCGACTTCCTTTTTCAGCGACGCCTCACCTACCGGTCCGAAGAGCCCGGTCAGCTGGTCAGTATTGCGAATGTAATGGTGTTCTTCATAACTGAATTCTTCATTTTTCATAGGAAAGATGCATCCAAATAATAGGCACCGCACGTAAGGCCACGAGCCCTCACTATATCGCTGGATTGAGTCTGTACTGTGTCGTGATGGCGTACGTAACAGGAATTCTTCAACCTTGTGTTACATCAATATGGGGAACTCCTTGTCCTGTGTCATATCTAAAATCGACGGGAAGGCGTATGCTTTGCTGTGTATCGTCGATTCCGGCGAACATCATTAAGGAGATAGAAATGAAGAATGTCATTTTTTCAGGCATGCTGGCAGTGGCCAGTCTTGGTCTGGTCGGCAGTGTTGCCAGCGCAGCAGAGCCTCCCGTCAAGGCAGAGAACGGTATCCTCGTTGACAGCAAAGGCATGACGCTCTATACCTTCGACAAAGACAAAGAAATGCCAGGAAAAAGCGCATGCTCCGGACAGTGCGCCGAAAACTGGCCTCCTTTGATGGCAACAGCAGATGACAAGAAATCCGGCGATTACGATGTCATCAAGCGCGACGGAGACCAATCACAATGGACATATAAAGGCCAGCCGCTGTATCTGTTCAAGAAAGACGCCAAGCCTGGAGATAAAACGGGCGATGGCGTCAAGGACGTGTGGCACGTCATTGCGCAGTAAGCAGCAATCTCAGCCCAGGGCA
>JAFAGQ010000411.1 GCA_023422555.1 Pseudomonadota bacterium | reverse complement strand
TCGAACACTTTTCCGAGTGCAACCGGATCGGGTGCGGTATATTCAACAAATTCAAAGCCATTGGTGCCCATTGGGTTTTCCCAAGGGGTGAATGAAGTTGCGGACATATTGCTTTGCTCCTGGTGATAGTTGTTCTGTAAAAGTTTTATTCTATGCAAAATGCCGGGGCAGACGATTGCAAATAATGCTTTAAATATTCAATATCTGGCATTATTATTTTGATTCTGGATCTATTTGGGGATTATTATGTCAATAAATACACTCGATAAAACAGATCGTCAAATTCTGACCATATTGCAGAAGCAGGGACGCCTGAGCAATCAGGACCTGGCCGACAAAGTCGCCCTCTCACCCAGCCCCTGTCTGCGGCGCGTCAAGCGCCTTGAAGAAGAAGGTTATATAAAAGGATACGCCGCCCAGGTGGATGCTGACAAGATTGGCCGCGGGCTGATTGCATTCGTTTCCATTCGCCTGAACAAACACAGCGGCTCAAGCCATGCGCCCATGCAGGATTTCAATCGTGATGTACAGCTCTGGCCAGAGGTCGTTGAGTGCCACTCAATGTCTGGCGACATGGACTATCTGCTGCGCGTACAGGTACAGGACCTGGCCGCATTTTCAGCTTTCGCCATGAATGTCCTTATGCAGCATCCCTCTGTGGTAGACATGCGCTCGAGCTTTGCGCTGGGAAAAATCAAGGAAAGCACCGCGCTGGCGTTGTAACTGCGGCAGGCTGAGGCGGACCGCCACGACCGTTAACAACTGTCATGTGTGAGCGAAAGAATAATCCATATTGAGTAAAGCTTTTCGCTGGACCCTTAATGCCTCAACAACGCTTCTACACTTTTAGCGATGGCCAAAACCGTTTTGTCCTGTCCAGCTGCGGCGGCAATGCTGAAGCCTACAGGGCCGGTTCCGGGGGCGTGGCAGGGTACCGATATCGCGCAGCCATCCAGAAAATTGATAAAAGTAGGGTTGCGCAGAATCAATCCGTTGGTTTTGAAATAAACCGCTTCGTCTTTTAGTTCGGCAATGGTCGGTGCAACGACGGGAACGGTTGGCATGACCATGGCATCGAAGTTTGCCAGCTGTTGTGTGACGGCCTGAATCCAGGCGGCACGTCGCTGCAACAAATCAATATAGTCCGCGGCGGAGATGTCTTTACCGCGACGGATGCGTGAGACAACGCGCGGGTCGTATCCATCGGCCTTATCGTCAATCAGTTTTCTGTGCCACGCCCAGGCTTCTGCGGCAACCAGGCCACCTTGGGCGTTGATTTCGGGCAGTTCATCAAATGGCGTCACTGCCTCTTCAATAATCAGGGCGCCCGCCGCGGAGAGTCGAGTCAGCGTTTCGGCATACGTTGCCGACACATGATCATCCGCGCCGTCAAGTACCGCATTTGTAGGTGCCAGCAGTCGCAACCCCTTCAGGGGGCGGGCAACCACAGGTTCGTAGTCTTCACCACTGATGATGGCATCCAGTATTTCACAACATTCGACAGTCGCGGCCAGGGGGCCGATGGCGTCCAGAGAGAACGATAGCGGCAATACCCCTTCCTGAGACACACGTCTGGCGGTGGGTTTGAAACCTGTCAGTCCGCAAAGTGCCGACGGGATCCGGACAGAACCGCCTGTATCTGAACCAATCGCTGCCACCGCCATGCCATCTGTGATAGATACTGCGGCACCGGATGAGGATCCGCCAGGTATGCGTCCTTCCGTTTCTGTGCGCTCCCATGGATTGCGGGGTGTGCCGTAATGAGGATTCACACCCAGTCCGGAGTAGGCGAACTCGGTCATATTGGTTGTGCCTGTAATCACCGCGCCCGCATTGATCAGTCGTTGAACAACAACGGCATTGTGCGGCGCGACCGGCGCGTCACGCAGCACCACCGATCCCGAGGTGGTGGGCAGTCCCTGGATATCAAAAAGGTCTTTTACCGAAATCGGCAAACCATCAATGGGTGATCGTTTGATACCCGCGCCACGCAAAGTATCAGAGGCGTTGGCTGCGGCCAGTGCCTGATCATGAAACACGCGGGTGAACACCTTGGGACCTTCTCCTTCGCCGGCGCGTGTGAGCGCCGCTTGCGTCAGCTCAACAGAGGAGGTTTCAGCATTGTCCAGTTGGCGGGAAAGGGAAGACAGACTGGCAGGTGTAGGATGATTCATGACGTACGCAATATGACAAATGAAACTAAAAAATGAGACTTCAATACTCAGACTTCAATGCTCAGCCTTAAATAATGTGCAGAGCATTATCTGACGATGGCCGGATGATCAGGCAACCACTGGCAGCGTTTCAACCTGGTAAGTATGACGCAAACTGCGGTTCTTGCGTGGATCATGCAGCTCCATCACAAATGTGGTGGAAGGACGAATGCCACCGATGGCACCCACGGTACCACAGATCATACCGTGCCCGTCCGGCAGGGTTTTCTGGTTGCCTGTGTAGCCTTCAATCAAATCCTGAGGCAGGCGCAGACTATCCAGTGTGCCTTCCTGATACAGAACCTGCTCTCCATTTTCCTGAATCCATGAGCGAATAACCAGTTCGTCCCAGTATTCAGCGACGTCTTCAAAGCGCCAGGCGCTTGTTCCCACTGGCTTGGCGCAGGCCTGTTTAGATTCGGCAACACCATAGGCTTCCAGCTTGCGGTCTGTATGATCCGACGCAAGGCTCACATACATAACGCCATCCACACTGAATACAAACACTTCAACTTCGCCAGATGACTCCTTGCCCAGCGCCTGTACATTCGCAGACTGGGTGAGCTGGTTACTGGCAACGCGATAGTAAAGCGGCACTGCGCTGGGGCGAGGCACGCCCAATGCTGCCAGCTCTTCAATATGATGTTCAATGGCTTTCATATCGCGTCCGGCCCAGCCAGCGATAATCAGGTTCTGAATATCCGCAACGACATTTGCCGATTTGTCATGGGCAAGAGAAAATTCCAGTTTCATAATAGACTCCGGTTAATACGAATGAAATACAGGCATGCACCATGAGCGGCACATGCCTTTGCAGAAGTGATTGCGGTGATCAGCGCTTCTTGATAAAGACCACAACAAGAATAGAAGCCAGTATTTCCAGCGCTGCTACAAAATACAGTCCGGAGGCCAGGGAGCCTGTGCTGGTTTTCAGGGTGCCGATCATGTATGGCGCGACAAAGCCCGCCAGGTTACCGATAGAGTTGATCAGCGCAATGCCACCCGCAGCAGCGGTGCCGGCCAGAAAGGCGGCGGGCAGTGACCAGAACACGGGAAAGGCTGCCAGAATACCGACAGAGGCCACGGTGAGCGCGACGAGCGCCAGGGTTGCGTTGTGCAATAGCATTCCGGTAGCAACCAGGCCAAGGCAGGCAATGAGCGTAGCCACGGCGCAGTGGAAGCGACGTTCGCCGGTTTTGTCTGAATGCACGCCATTCCAGACCATGGCAATAGTGCCTGCAATAAAGGGAATCGCTGCCAGCAGTCCGATCATCAGATCGTTTTGAATACCGATGTCCTTGATAATGGACGGTGTCCAGAATGCAATCGTTGCATTGCCACTGACGATGCAGAAATAAACGGCGGCACAGAACCAGACGCGGTAATTGCTGAAGGCTTCCTTGAAGGAGACGTGTTTGCCCTGTGTCTGTGCGTTCTCGGCTTCGAGGGCACGGGTCACAGCCTTCTGTTCCGCGCTGGTCAGCCATTTGGCGTTGACGGGTTTCTCTGGCAAGTACATCAGCACAACGAAACCAGCTAGAATCGATGGAATGCCTTCGACAATAAACAGCCACTGCCAGTTGGCCAGATGACCGACGTCCTGCATGCCGTCCATGATCAGCCCGGCAATGGGGCCGCCAACAACGCCCGCGAGCGCAAATGAAGTCATGAACAGACCGTTGACGCGCGCGCGGTATTCGGCCGGGAACCAGTAGGTCAGATAAAGCACGACGCCGGGAAAGAAGCCAGCTTCAAACGCGCCAAGCAGAAACCGCATAATATAGAACTGCGTGGGTGTGTGTACAAAGGCCATGCCGATAGAGGCCGCACCCCACAGAATGGTGATACGCGCCAGTGTCTTGCGGGCACCAATTTTTTCCAAATAGAGGTTGCTGGGCACTTCAAAAAGAAAGTAGCCAATAAAGAAGATACCCGCACCAAGGCCATAAACCGCCTCACTAAATTGCAGGTCCTGCAACATCTGCAATTTCGCAAAACCGACATTGACACGGTCAAGCCAGGCCAGAATAAACAAAAAGACCAGGAACGGAATCAGGCGCCACGCGATTTTCGTGTAGGTTGCCTTCAGTTGTGTCGGTTCCTGATGAGATTCAGGGGCGGTAGCCGTCATTGAGTTATTCATCGTATTTCCAACTACAGTTTTTGGTTAAGAAGAGTCCGCCGTCAGGCATGATTGATACGCCAGGCGAGAAAGGATAGGATCAGGTTGCTACTACTCATGCAGTGTAGGTAGCGGGTTTTTTACTGTCCAACAAGAAAAAGTAGGGCGAAGTGATTGCAAAATCTTATGAGTCTTTCTTGTTGTTGAGGGAAAAACTCATGAAGCGCTTTAGTATCAAGCAGTTAGCGGGTGCAGGCCGGGCGCATGACAGTCGTAATAATTGCTGTGTTTTCTTCGGTTCAGACGGCCGGCCTAGGGAAAGTCCCTAGCTGAAAGAGGCATGAATTTATTTATTGCAGGTCCGGCGCACAGGCGATTGCCTGTCCCTGCTGGCTGGCAAAACGGGCGGCTACATCCTGAGCAATGGTTGCGATGGTTTCGGCTAGCGGGTTTTCCTGATTGAAGCGGAACGCAGCCTGCAGCTCCAGCGGTGGTAGTGGGGTATCGGCACGCAGCATCTGCAATGTGCGTTCTTTGAGCTCGGGCTGAATAATGGCCGGTGGCAGCGCGGCAACGCCGAAGCCGTCCCGTACCAGCCGTATCATGGTGGCGACAGAAGAAATACCGTTAAGGTGCAGGGAAATATCACCTGCAGTGGCAAACATTCGTTCTATTGCCGCATAGGGCTCTGACTCTCGTGCGAAACTCACGATGGGAAACGCGGCCAGATCTGCAAGACTGAGTAATTCGTTGCCGATTTCCAGCTTTGGACTGCAGACCCAGCGCATGGGGAATTGACCCAGCGCCAGCGTATCAATTTGCGATCCGTGCATGGAATTGCCCTGCAGAACCAGATCGAGTGCACCTCGATTGAGTTGTTCGGTGAGGTGAAATGTGGTTTCACTGGCAATTTCGATTCTCAGACGCGGATATTCTTCGTGCAGACGCGCCAGAAATTCCGGAAACCAGCTGTGGACAATGGATTCGATGACACCAATACGGATGACCCCGGCATAAGTGTGCCTGTCCAGCATGTCCTCTTTCATGTCTCGCAACAGCTTTACCATCCGCTCCGCATGCACCAGCGCCTTGCTACCGTCGGGCGTCAGACAGACTTCCCGGGCGTTGCGATCGAACAGACGGACGCCGAATTCCTGCTCGAGGGAAGCGATGCGACTGGAAATGGCAGCCTGCGTGGTATGCAGCCGCTCGGCCGTCATACGGAAATTGCGTAGTTCTGCCAGCAGGACGAAAGTTTCCAGGAAGCGGATATTCATATAGGGGATTATAGCTTGTGGACCGGATGTAATAGGGAAGGGCAGAAGATGAGAGGGTGGAGAGGAGCAAATGGTGCACGGGTGGTATATGGGAAGCCTATATCAAGAGGACTATTTAGAGGAAGTAAGAAGGCAATATCGAGGGAGTTCTGTAGATGGTATATAAGATGGTGCTGATGAAGGGCGTATATACGGGTGCGATAGGGAGAGCCAATCTGCTGAGCTTATATAGAGAGTTCGTCCGCATAGCCGATGACAGGGTCACTATTTTTAGGTAAGAGGCAGAAGCAATCTACTGCTTCTATATATGGAGAGCTGATAGGTAGACGTAATGTAGAGAGGCGATATAGTGCGCCTATATGGGTAGCCAGTATGAAAAGCCTTTGTGGAGAGCCTGAGTGGGGCGTTTATACAGACGGGGCTCGGTTAGAGATGAGGTCGGTTGTAGCTGTCGGCAATGCTCTGGTGGTTCAAATAGATGTGTCTCTTCCATTGCACGTCCCGTGTCTTCTTCAGGGTTATGCGGATCCGGCAAATGCCCGTTTTGTTGCAAAATCCCCACCTGCTTGTGATCGTGCGTAAAATTCTTTTTGTTGTCGTAAAAAAGCGAATCTGAATCAAATCATGAGCTTAGGGTATTTACCAAGAGGCTGGTGCTTGGGTTGGTAAAAATTTTCTCTGAAGACGCTTGCCAAGGGGCGATCAGCCCTGCTATAGTTTC
>JAFAGQ010000407.1 GCA_023422555.1 Pseudomonadota bacterium | reverse complement strand
GCGGGCGGCGCGAAATGCGCTCATGCCTGCCGTACCACCGCCCAGAATAACGACATCAGCGTTGATTGATTTCATATTCGATTCCTGATTTTGAAAGTTGCTTTCGCAGCTTTATGGTTGATTCTACCGGTTCGCAGGCGAAAAAAAAGCAGCGGCATCGCGCATGCGTGCCCGCTGCCGTCTTATCGGCCATGCTGTGTCGGCGGTAAAGACAAGGGGCCGTGCCCGTTGGGCGGGCCCCAGGCGCCGGATTTATTTGCCAGCGAAGTGTGCTGCCAGTTCGTCGCTGCCACCAATGTACTGACCACCGATAAAGATCTGTGGTGTACTTGTTTTGCCAGTTGCAGCACGAATAGCTACGGTGCTGGCATCGCGGCCCAATACGATTTCTTCGTAAGGCAGGTCTTTTTCTTTCAACAGCGCTTTGGCTTTGGCGCAGTAGCCGCAACCAGGTTTGCTGAACATCACGATGGAAGGTTTGTCCTGATAGTCTTTGTCGATATAGTGAATCATGGTATCGGCATCGGACACTTCAAACGGATCGCCTTCTTTCTCTGGCTCGATGAACATTTTTTCGATCACGCCGTCTTTGACGAGCATGGAGTAGCGCCATGAACGTTTGCCAAAGCCCAGGTCGTTTTTATCGACCAGCATACCCATGCCTTCGGTGAATTCGCAGTTGCCGTCAGGGATCACAGTGATATTGTCTGCTTCCTGCTGGGCTTTCCATTCGTTCATTACGAAAGTATCGTTCACGGAAACGCAGACGATCTCGTCTACACCGCGTTCCTTGAAGGCTTTTGCCAGCTCGTTATAGCGTGGCAGGTGTGTGGATGAACACGTTGGGGTGAACGCACCAGGCAGTGAAAACACAACTACCGTTCTGCCTTTGAAAATATCGTCAGAAGAGATTTTCTTCCATTCGTCGCCTGCACGGACGGGAAATGTAACGGATGGGACGCGTTGACCTTCTTTGTTCTGCAACATAATAGATTCCTTGTTCCTGTTAATAATCGTTGAATAGTTCTTGTGACAAGCATCGCTGAGGAGCCCGTTATGTTGGGGGCTGTCTGCGATTCCTCATCAGATGTATCCATTGTAAGCAATGGGACTTAATTAGTAAAATTTATTATTTTTATATTGTTGATAGCTAAACTTAAAGATCGTTTAATTTGTCGTTCAGGCTATCTTTTCAATAGATGATCCCTGGCTTTCCGACAGGGATTTCGAATATTTTTGCTAAAAGCTGTTGGTAAAACGATCGCAAAATAAATCGAACGAAAAATAAATCGAAGATTGCGAAATAAACCGCATTTAACCTGTTTTTATCGCAATTTAGCGTAAATTATACCATATTTAGCTGAATAAAGAAAGCATGTAGCTTAGCAGGAAGGGAGCGATCAGGCTAAGAACCACGCCGGAAAAGATGGCGGTCACCAGGAATGCGCTGCCCGCGGTTTTGCGCACAATTGGCAGTGTAGTGTCCATCGCCGTGGCACCCGCGGCACCGATGCCGCTCATGGGATATCGGCTGCCGGCAAAGAACAGAACAACGATGGAGAAAAGTTCGCGAAACAGGTCAGTCAGCAGAGAGGTTGCGCCGTAAAACTCGCCGAGTCTGGCGGTCACCAGCACACCGGAAAGCGAAAACCAGCCAAAGCCACTGCCCAGCAGCAGGCCCTGACGCACGTCTGCACCGGTCAGCCAGGCAATTGCTGCCCCGGAGACCAGAGACGCCGCCACCACAACTGCCGGAACGATAAACATGGCCGGACGGATTGCGCTGCGCGTAAGTGGGGTATGGGCCAGATCGGCACCAATCAGGGCCAGCAGAACATACAGGAATAAATCTGAGCCTGGAATGGGTAACTTCAGGTCCAGACGCACCATCAATATGGCAAGCCCCAGACCGGCAATCAGAAAACCCAGCGCGATGCCGCATTCCCGAATGACATGAGCTATGCCCAGATTGCCCTGAGCAGACTGCGCTTGGCGATTTGCCGGGAACACTAAAAGCAGAACAACCGCGCAAAAAAGCGTGATTCCAATTGAATAAAGCGCTGCAGTCTTCAGTATCTGCACCGCGTGCTGCAGCACCGACAGCTGTTCGCCGAAGCGGTAGCCGATGGCAAACAGCATAATCCATACAAAGGGCGTGATGCTGCGTGACAGGACGGCCACCAGCCGCGGCGGCAGGAAATAGCCCACAACATAGCCCGCCACCAGAAAGGCGGCTATTGGAAGCAGGGAGTACAGCAATGAAGTCATAGGATGCAACTTGAATCGTTAACCGAAACGCAATAACGAATAGGGGGCGTTAACAGATTTACCGGACGGGATTGTGATTGGGATGCCAATTGCAGTAACACTGGGAGGGCGAGCCATGGAAGGGCGGCATCGGCAATGTGACAGACCGCCATACCACCCTATCGCAATTATAGTCAGGCCGGATTGCCTGCCACAGCTGATAGTGCTGCTCTGTGGTGGGCCCGAGGCTCAGGCGGGCAGTTTGGCCTTGAGCTGCTGCTTAACCTGCGGCCACTCTTCCTGAGTCATGCTGTACATATGTGTATCCCGAATGGTGCCGTCGCGGCGCAGGGCGTGACCACGCAGCACACCATCCTTTTTGGCGCCCAGGCGCTCGATGGCATTCTGGGAACGCTGGTTCAGATTGTCTGTGCGCCATCCCACCACATTGGCCTTGAGCGACTCAAAGGCATAAAACAGCATCAGGTATTTGCAGACAGTATTGACGTGGGTTCGCTGAACCGATTTTGCATACCATGTGTAGCCAATCTCCAGTCTGGCAATATCGGGGACGATATCGTGATACCGCGTGGTACCAATGATTTTGCGGGTTTTTGCGTCCAGCACCACGAAGGGCAGCATGTGTCCGTCCTGCTGACCTTTGAGTGCCGCCTCTATATAGGCGGTTTCCTGGCCAGGCTCCGGCACCGAAGTAAACGTGAGATTCCACAACTCCCCGTCTGCCGCGGCATTGCGCAGCCCTTCGGCATGCGCAAGACGCATGGGTTGCAGCACGATACCGTGCCCTTCAAGCTGAATGGGCGCCAAAGGCTTGGGAAAGGGAGTGACCATGGAGTTTTCCTGCAAGACCGGAAGGTCAAAAACGCCTATTATAAAGAAGATCAGTGCATCGTAAATCCGTAACTCTCACAAGCCGGAAAACGCGTGAACCCTGCCATTTCCGGTAGTGGGGCACCGAAAAATTTGCGCTACAGGTGATCCCTAGTGGTCAGAATCTTCACAAATCAGTACTATCTCGGTTTGAGGAACACGGGGGCCCGCCGTCACAAGCGCTGGTGTCATGCCGCGGTTCCCTGGTTTTAAATTTCAGGAAGTGAGAACATGAAGATCAAACATTGGCTGCTCGCGGTCACGCTTGGCGTGAC
>JAFAGQ010000095.1 GCA_023422555.1 Pseudomonadota bacterium | reverse complement strand
GCTTTTGCGCTGACATACCCATCATCACGCGGGCACCGGCGATCGCACCAACAACAGAACCCAGCGCTACCGGTCCGGCGATCGTCATATCAACATCTCCGCGCACCAGATACGCACCGCCACTGGCTGCGGCGGTTACGCCAATCATAAAATTCGACGTGGCCGAAGAGACCTTGATCGGCAGTCTCAACGCGACGTCCATTGCCGGAATCTTCAGAACTCCCGAACCGATGCCGAGCAGCGCAGAGATAAGGCCGGCGAAGTACATGAGCGCAAGCCCAAAGGGCACGCGGGCCACCTGATAGGTGATGTCTTTGCCAAGTGCACGATCTGGGAACGTGGAGTGCAGTCGCAGGCGGCTTGCCCAGCTTCTGGGATCAGGGCTTCCCTCGGCCAGCGCCTCACGACGCCGCGCCATCATTTGCTGAGCTGAGAGCAGCATGATCACCGAGAACAATCCGTAAAGGAAAGGCACCGGAATGACCCCGATCAACAGGACGCCGGTGACCGCACCCAATGTTGTTGCTGTTTCCAGCACAATAGCAAGTTTGATATTGGTCAGTCCGCCCTTGAGAAACGGTGCGGCGCTGGCGCAGGAACAGGCAATCACAGAAACGATACTGGCCGCAATGGCAAGGTGAATATCAATACCAAACGCAAAGATCAGGATCGGCACGATGAATATGCCACTTGCCATACCCAGCATGCCGCCAAGAAGACTGGCACCCAGTGCAGCGGCAAACAGCCAGAAAACAGTTGAAATATCCATTGGTTTGTCCGAATTTAGCGGTTTCGCCGCGACAGGTTCGTCGCAAAACGGATGGAATCGCCGCGGTAGTAAAGCTTTTCGTAATCCACGGGCTTTTGATCGCTGGTGTAAGACGTGCGCTCAATCAGGAAAATGGGCGCTCCTTCTTCAATCTGTAATGCGGCGGCAACGCGAGTATCTGCAATGACGGCTTCCAGCTGGTATCTCGCCTCGATCAGCGGCAGCGCATATTTTTTCTCCAGCAGATCGAATATAGGCTCCACATCCAGATCATTGCTGACGACCTTTTCACCAATATCCAGCGGCAGGTAGGTTTCATCAAAGGACATGGGAATGCCATCCGCGAGACGCACGCGTTCTATTCGATAGACGCTAGTGCCAGGCATGAGGCCCAGATGCGCCGCGACAGTCTCGTCAGCCTGCACGATGCGCTTGTCCAGCAGACGAGAGCTCGGCTTGCGGCCAAGTACAACCATATCTTCGGCAAATCCGGTAAGTTCGGTGAGAGCCTGTGTGATTTTGGGTTGAGTAACAAAGGTGCCTTTGCCGCGGCGTATTTCCACCAGCCCTCGCGCCACCAGATTTTCTATGGCCTTGCGAACGGTGGTGCGGCTCACCGCGAAACGGGCGATCAGTTGATCCTCTGGCGGCAATTGCGAGCCGGATTCAAGCTGTCCCTGCGCGATTTTCTGAGCCAGGGCAGCTTCCACCCGCGCATAGAGTGGTGCGCCATCATGAATGTCAGTTGTCATAAACAACATCATGATATCATGACGTCATGATGTCCAGAAAAATATGAATATTTTCTGTTTTGCGCTCAGTCAATTGCAAATGAAATAAGCGTCAATGAATCGATCATCGACGCTTAATAATGAGGTCAGGGTAAACAGGGGGAAGAACTGGCGGGCTGGAGCTCAGGCGGGATATGTTGACTGATTCAGGACAGAATCCTGCCCAGAGCCCTAGCCAATTTCTGAGTTCGTATCGGTATCGGGATTGCCGTTATGCACCGGTTCCAGGTCGGCCATCAGTCTGTGGAATTCTCCATCGCGGGAAACCAGCATTTCGAAATGCGTCTTTCCATCACGAATTTTGGGCGTAAGCAGTACCACTTTGCCTTGGGTCTTGGCTTCGACATCACGAACCATTTCAGTCAGGCCCATGATGGTTTTTGATTTGCGACGCTGATCATCATCCGGGTTGTCTGCAGCGAATGCGCCATAGCTCAATTGTGCGGCAAGCGACGACAGAACCAGCTTGAGCAGTACATCTTTCATCTTTTTCTCCTTCTGCTAGTCGGCCTGGGGTCCGCAATAAGCGGTGGGGCGGGAAGAGGGCTTGTGGCAAGCAACCTCGGCGGGTGGCACGCAGCCAATACGGCTGACCCGGGGGGATCGGTTCCCAAAGGAATCGGTTGAGAGCAAAGTTTACCGGCTTGTGACCCACTAATCCAGCAAATGTTTCAGGCCCGATATAACAATTTGTGCTGCATTGCCGCGCCAATCGCGGTTCTTACGAGGACGTACCGCAACGAATAATGGTCGCGCGGCACATTCTGATACTCTGACTCATAGGGGGCACTCAGACAAATTCTGCCTTCGGTAAGTACGCCGAATCAGGACTCACCGCATGTTGCGCTGCAGGTCGCGCAAGCAGGTCCAATGCCTGTCATAATACCGTTTTGCGGCTGCTGTCAGCTTTCAAGGCAGCGTTTTTCGATTACCCGGATGCACACTATGGTATTTTCAATTGATGCGATCTCCACTGAGTCGATAATGGCTTTGGATCCGTCCCAGACCATCATTGTGACGGTCAATAATCGCTTGGTGTGGCGAGCGCAAGCCATGTTGCTCGGGCTTGCCGGTCAGAAGCGGGCAATTATTCAGCTGCCATCCGTGTGTTCACTCAGTAAATGGCGAGACCAGTTGCATCAGGAACGTCTTTTTTGTGAAGATGCGTCGTTGCGCAGACATCGACTCAGCCCTTTCGCGGCAAAGCTGATGTGGGAAGCCGCCGTTGAATCTTTGCAAGGTAACACGCCGCTTATTGATGTGCAGCAGGCAGCGGCAAGAGCCATGGCCGCCAGCCACGATTCTGATGAATGGATGGTGCAGGTTCAGCCCCATGAGCACACCGAAGAATATCAGCGCTTCATGCTCTGGCGCGATCATTACGAGCAACAGTGTCGCGATATCGATGCGCAGGACGATAACCAGCTTTACAACTCGCTGATCGATTCCATTGCTAACGGAGTTCTGGCCAGGCTTCCGAAGACGATTGTGCTTGCCGGGTTCAACGAATATTCACCGCGTTTTACTCGACTGTTGCAGGCGTGTGCCGAGCGTGGAAGCCGTGTCGTTTCCTGGGCAATGCCGCGCCATCAGCACTCTCACCGTAAGCTGAGCGTACAAAAAGACAGGGGTGCTGAGTGGGTTGCCGCTGCGCATTGGGCCTCTGCACAGCTCACTGCTGATCCAAAACGACGTGTGGCCATTGTGTCACCGGCCATGGAGGCCGATGCCGTTATCGCCCGTCGAATTCTGGATCGCGAGCTGGCGGCCACGCCTTTTGCGCCAGCTCATGGATTCAATATGACGGTGGGGCGCAAACTTGCTGAATGGCCCGTGGTGCTGGCCGCCTTCCGCTGGCTGTCGCTGGTGGCCGGGCTGTCTGAAAAAGGCACGGTCAAACCGCAGC
Organism: Pseudomonadota bacterium; assembly: GCA_023422555.1. GTDB lineage: Bacteria > Pseudomonadota > Gammaproteobacteria > Burkholderiales > Burkholderiaceae_B > Advenella. The sequence continues at coordinate 2,290 of JAFAGQ010000095.1, read as the reverse complement.
AGTTCGGAGAGGCGCTGCTCGCCGGATTCTGCAGTGCCACACCCTCAGAGCAGTCTGCCATGGCCGTGCTGGACGGACGCTTGCGTGACTCTCAGGTCATTTCATGGAGTGCCGAACAGGTATGCTCACAGCTGGACCGGCATGCGCCAGACTTCTCATATGTTTTCCGTCAGGCACTGGGGCATTGGAAAAGCGCCGGGGCCGGGGGACGCCATAGCACCGAACATTGGACTCAACTCGTTCGTGAAACACTGGCGACTCTCGGGTTCCCGGGCAGCGCTTTGTCCAGTGCCAACTACCAGGTTTGCGCGGCGTTCGATTCCCTGCTGCATACCTTCTCTTTGCTGAATCTCTACGCCGGGCAGCTCTCGGGCACGTATGCCGTGTCGATGCTGCAAAGAATGGCGCGGGAAACCATGTTTCAACCACAAAGAGATCCAAACGTTCGTCTCGACGTACTGGGTTTTCTGGAGGCCGAGCACGGTCAGTGGGATGCCATCTGGATACTGGGCCTGACAGACGATGTTCTGCCCGCCAGTCCTGATCCCAATCCATTTCTGCCTGTGTCCGCCTTGAGTCGCGCCGGCGCGCCGCGCGCCACTGCAGAGCGGGAAAAAACCTGGGCAATAAATATGCTCCAGGCTCTGTGCGAAGTTGCGCCCGAAGTCGTGTTGAGTTACCCGGCCACAGAGGCAGATCGCGCGCTGCGTCCATCGCCGCTTATCGATAGCGTTGCTTCCCCTGAAGCGCAGAGTGCTGAGCAAGTGGAAAACCCATCTTCAGGGCAGATACCAACTACCACGGCGCGTGGCGAACCTGTGGAACTGGAGACACTTAGTGACACGCGTGGTCTGCCACTTGCAAACGTACTGGAAGGCGGATCAGACATGCTGGAAACACAGGCACTTAATCCCTTGTGGAGTTATGTACGCTACCGTCTGAATGCTAAAGGTCTCAAGCCTTATCCGGAATCGCTGAACGCTGCCATTCGCGGTACGTTTCTGCACAGCATGGCCCAAAAAGTCTGGGAGATGCTGGGTAGCTCCAGTCAGCTGAAGGCTCTCACTCAGGAAAAACAGCAGGCACTTGTGACCGAGGCAGTAGCTATGGCTGCAGACCAGACGCTGAGCGGAATCTCTCCTGTGCTGGCGGCGCTGGAAAAAGAACGGGCAGAGCAGGTCATGATGACGCTGCTAAATATAGAGCGCGAACGACCCGATTTTCATATTGCAGGTGTGGAGAAAAATGCGACGTGGCGCCACGCCCAGGTGAAAGTCAATCTACGTGTGGATCGTATCGATCAGACCGAACATGGCACAAACGTCATTATGGATTACAAATCTGGACAGCGTACACCGGAATTTCAGAAAGACTGGATGCGGCCACAGCCGATCAATCTTCAATTGCCCTTATATGCAACCGTCATTCGGCAACCCGATGAATCCGGCGAAAGAGGGCATATCGAAGCGTTATTGTTTGCAAAACTGAACGCCAGAAAAACGGAATTTGGTGGTCTGGGTGAAATTGATTGTGGCATTGAAGGTATTACGCCGCTAACTAAAGCCGCGCCCAACGAAACCTGGGAGTCGCTGTTGCAGCGATGGGAAAGCAGTCTGCAGCAACTGGCTGAAGAAATCTCACAAGGCGTTGCCGAGAATCGCAGTTGGGCTGATAAGGACCTCACTTATTGCGACGCGCTGCCTTTCCTTCGTCTGAATGCGGAGACGGAAGATGAGTGATCCCCAGAACGTGAATGAATCCTTGAACATGAGTGAACCCTTGCACGTGGGTGAATCCAAAAGCGCCCCAGACCATTTGGCACAGAATGACGCCGTGACAGAATCCAAAACCATCCGTCAACCCAGTGATATGCAGGCCCGCGCGCGGGCGCTTGATACCAGCCATTCGTTTATTGTACAGGCGCCAGCCGGATCGGGAAAAACGGAACTGCTTACGGACCGCATTCTTGCGCTTCTCGCCGGCGTTGGAAAGCCGGAAGAAATTCTTGCCATTACCTTTACGCGCAAGGCGGCTTCAGAAATGCATGCGCGCGTACTGAAAAAATTGCGTGCTGGTCTTGCAGAGCATCCACCTGCACAGGCACATGAGGTAAACAGCTGGCGTCTTGCCCGGGCCGCGCTGGCCCGCAATGCACAGCAGGGCTGGGATCTGCTGAATCATCCCGCAAGGCTCAAAGTACGCACCATTGATGCATTCTGCGCTCAGCTGGTTCGCTCCATGCCCTGGATGTCGGCCATGGGCGGCATGCCTGCCATTGCCGACAATCCCG
>JAFAGQ010000094.1 GCA_023422555.1 Pseudomonadota bacterium | reverse complement strand
CCGGATCGCGAACGATCTGCGTGCTTTTTGACTCCTGTTCGCCGAACAGAAGTGCCGTACCAATTTCCGAGCCATAAAGATCACTCAGAAAATCGTTGGTCAGATGCTGTATCGGACCATCGAAATACTTCTTACCTGCCTTAAGTGCTACCGCGTGCCTGCAATACTTCACCGCGTAGTCGACCTGATGCAGCGTCACAATGACCGTTTTGCCATCCTGTTTGTTGATATCAGCCAGCGTTTCCATGACCTTGCGGGCCGATTCCGGATCCAGTGAGGCTATCGGTTCATCGGCCAGAATGATTTCCGCCTCCTGGCATAAGGCACGGGCAATCGCTACGCGCTGTTGCTGCCCACCGGAAAGCGTGGATGCACGACGATGGGCAAACTCAAGCAGACCGACACGCTCCAGCGCGCGCAGGGCTTTTTCTGTTTCTTCCTTGTTGAACAGGCCCAGTGCGCCGCGCAGACGCGACATGCGTCCCAGGCTGCCCAGCAGAACGTTTTTCAGCACAGATAGTCGTCCCACCAGATTGAATTGCTGAAATATGTAGCCAATATCGGAGCGGATGCGCCGCACATCGCGATTCAGGCTTCCGTCCTTTTGCATTTCCTGACCCAGCATGCGTACAGACCCGCCCGTCTGACGGTCGCATGTGGCCAGACCCGCCAGATGTCGCAGCAATGTCGATTTTCCTGAACCGGACGCCCCAATCAGCGCAACCATGGCGCCAACGGGAACGGATAACTCCAGTCCGTGCAGCACCTGCTTGGTGCCAAAGGTCTTGTTCAGGCTGGTGACGTGGATGGCTTGTTCCATCATGATTTCCTCTCTTTGACGATGCGTTTTCCCGCTAGCGGTATTCCTGACTGACGCCGGAACACATTGGCGGAATAACAACAGGGTCAAGGGGCACATCCGATTCGGATGCGATCCCTCGCGAACGCCACCATCTTAGGGAAACTTTATGACGGGCAGGTTAAGCAAATCTTGCACGAATGTTACATATGGCTCGCCGCCAACGTTCTATTGCTAGACAAGTGATCTTCCCGTTGCAGATTATTTTTATGAGTGCGAATCCGCAACTTACGGCACTGACGCGAAAAGTCAGAGCGCAATTCCTAGACAAGTCGGAATTCGGGAAAAATGTAACCTGGCACGTGGAGACTTGCCGCAAGGCTTTCTTTAGTGATTTATTGTCTGCGACAAGTCACTTCCTGGTTCATGGCGAATCTCACAGTTCGCCAGATAGTGCATCAAGAGAATGAATGACCGTCCTTCAGGGTGCCTCTTTCAAAGGCAGCCAGACGCGACGCATATCGGGGTCTTCTTCGTCTTCTTCATTGATAAAGCCCAGTGAGGTCATCAAATGCAGCATGGGCCGGTTGCCGGAAAGCACTACCCCTTCCAGATAAGCCAGCTGATGCTGACGGGCTGCGGCAATGAGGGCGTGCATCAGACTTGTGCCCAGCCCGCGCTTCTGCCATTCGTCGCTGATCACCAGCGCATACTCTGCCCCAACGCCATCAGCATTGCGCAAATAGTGCGCCAGGCCAATAATGATTTCCTGCGGCAGTCCGCGATTGGCCGGATTGGGAACCTGGGTGGTGGCCACCAGTGCCAGTTCGCGGTGATAGTCCACATAGGTATAACGCGTCAGCATTTTCGGCGTGAGTTCACGCATCATGGACACAAAACGCATATAGCGTGATTTTTCGGATAATCCGCGGATGAACTCCTGCAAGGCATCTGCATCTTCCGGCCGAATGGGACGCAGGACCCACGGCGTACCATCATCAAACATGCGACTTTGAACCAGATGCGTGGGATACGGATAGATGGCCATATGGCCAAATCCGTTTTCCTGCGGTATCTCCCTGGGTAATGGATCGCACAGCCTGATTTGCAGATCACGCACATGCAGATCGCGATACCCCAGAACAATGGGATCCAGTGCCAGACTGTCAATGGCAGGCAGCTCGCTCACGATCTCGCTCACGGTTTCCAGCAGGCGCTGCAATTTGAGCAGAATTTGCGGCTCGACATAAGATTGCAGTTCCTGACGCCAGACACGACTGCGTTCGATCAGCTTGCCCGCCAGATTCAGATTCAGCGGCGGCAGGTCGACACCGCGATCCGACGCAAAGAACCGGACGACATGTCCGCCTTCGCCGAACCAGATCCAGGGACCGAAGATAGGATCGCGACGCACGCGGATCATGACCGAGGGCACATCATCAAGCGTCGTAAATCGTTCGTCCTCTTCGTCTTCATCCCATCGTACATCGGCATGAAAACATTCAAACAGCGCTTTGGCAGCGTCGCCATCCAGCACACCACCCTGTTCGCTGACCGCCGTATTGATAATCTGCCTGGCCTTTTCGATCTCTGCCGGCCGCTGACCCGAGTGGACATAGCGAGTCTGTTGCAGCAGTTGCTGGTTGTAGTGATATGAAGTGAGCGACAGCACGGCACTGAGCGCCGTTTCAGGTGTGCGAAAGGCTGGCATGGCAGCCTGATCCAGCAGGCGCCTTAGCGGACGCATTTTTGCTTCGCCCAGCAGGCAAGTAACAATGGGTTTTTGTGCTCCCGGCGCGAATGCTGCAAGTGCTTTGACCACTTCGGTCATATCGCAGAATTCATCGGGCGCGAGAATAACCATGACGGCATCCACCTGACTGTCCGCAACCAGACAGCGCAGTCCATCGATCAGAGCACTGGGCGTCAGGGGCACGTAAGGAATGACCGGATTATCGATCAGTGTGCTGACACCAAAGATATCGCTCAGGCATTTGACCGTTGCCTGCGTGAGTGGCGCCATGGACATGGAACTGTCGGCCGGAATGGCATCCTGCACCAGCTGAGCAGAGGCGCGCCCGTTGGCCAGCATGGCAATTTTTCCACCACGCGGACGTCTGACATATGCCATGGCCTTGATGGCAGCAAACAGCTCCACAAAATAATTGACGCGAATCGCACCAGCACGCCGCAGGGCAGCATCCAGCACGACATCACTGCCCGATAATTCCTGATCGCCTCGACCGGCGCGCAGCACGATGACCGGCTTCACACTGGATGCCGCACGCAGAGCGCTGATCAGTTCCCTGCCCGAAGTGAGTTTATCCAGATAGAGCGCAATACTGTCTGTGCGCGAATCTGTCGCCAGGTAATCAAGCAACTCGGGCAGATCCACATCGGTCACTTCGCCCAGAGAAACGGCGGCTGACAACCCCAGATTGACGTCTTCGGCCCAGTCGATGATGGAACGCAGCAGCATTCGCGATTGTGATACAACGGCGATTCGTCCTGTTTTGGGCAGCTGCGGTGCCAGACTCAGGTTCAGATTCAGATGGGGTCGATAGATACCAAAGGCGCGCGGACCCAGCAACATGACGCTGTGCCGCTGGCACCAGTCAGTAATGATTTTGCGCGTGACGGCCGGGTCTTCATCTACGACTACACCCGGCAACAACAGAACGGCCTGCGGACGTGCCCGATCAAGCGCCAGCAGCACATCGGCCAGCAGACTGGGGCGAACGCAGATCACTGCCAGTTCACGGGTTGCGGCCGGCACAAATTCCTGCAACTGCAGACGTGCCTGATCCGGCTCTTCTGACAGACGCAGAAGATCGGTCGCAGACTTCAGGTAGCCAGGCACCTGGTTAAATACGGGAAGCTCGCTATCGGCAATAACGCAGAGTGAGCGTGGTTCAAAAAATGCCGCGAGACGGTGACGCAACATACATCCTCTCGAAATAGGGTGATTTGAACGGACCAGATCTTTTTATATAAACAGCAGTTTCATTTGCT
>JAFAGQ010000342.1 GCA_023422555.1 Pseudomonadota bacterium | reverse complement strand
GAATCATGTCACAGTCAGTGGGTTTTGTCGGATGGCGCGGAATGGTTGGTTCCGTGCTTATGCAGCGTATGCGGGACGAGGGCGATTTCGCCTTTATCAATCCGGTCTTTTTTTCAACGAGCAATGCGGGTGGTAAAGCACCGGCGTGGGCTGATGGTGCGGGTCCTCTGCAGGACGCCCATGACATTGAAGCATTGAAAAAACTCCCTATTATCGTGACGGCACAGGGCGGCGACTACACCACCGAGGTACATGGCAAACTGCGCAGTGCCGGCTGGGATGGCGTCTGGATTGATGCGGCAAGTACGCTGCGCATGAAAGACGATGCCATTATTGTGCTTGATCCTGTCAATCGCAATGTCATCGATTCGGCCATCAATAAAGGCGTTAAAAACTTCATTGGCGGTAACTGCACGGTCAGCTGCATGCTTATGGGTCTGGCAGGTCTGTTCAAGCACGATCTGATCGACTGGATGACCAGCATGACCTATCAGGCTGCCTCTGGCGGTGGTGCACAGCATATGCGTGAACTGCTCACCCAGTTCGGCCTGCTGAACGAGGCGGTTCGCCCCTTGCTGGACGATCCGGCTTCTGCCATTCTGGAAATCGATCGTCAGGTTCTGGCCAAACAGCAGGATGCCAACCTGCCCAAAGATATGTTCGGCGTTCCTCTGGGCGGCAGCCTGATCCCATGGATCGACAAAGACCTGGGCAATGGTCAGTCCCGCGAAGAATGGAAAGCCGAAGCCGAAACCAACAAAATTCTGGGCCGTGGCGAGGGCTTTGGCAGCTCGCCAATCCCGATAGACGGACTTTGCGTTCGGATTGGTGCGATGCGCTGCCATAGTCAGGCACTGACCATCAAACTGAAAAAAGACGTTTCCATCGACGAAATCACCGACATGCTGCGTGAAGGCACCGAATGGGCTAAGGTCATTCCCAATACCCGTGAAGAGACCATGCAGGATCTGACGCCGGTTGCCACAACTGGTACGCTTGATATTCCGGTAGGCCGTCTGCGTAAAATGTCCATGGGACCGGAATATCTGAGTGCGTTTACCGTCGGTGACCAGCTTTTGTGGGGTGCGGCAGAACCGCTGCGCCGCATGCTGCGTATCAGTCTCGGAGAACTGTAAGCATGGATCTGCCCGCCTGGATAGCGAATTACATTTCACTCTGGCTGCTGGGCGTACTGGCAGTCATTGTAATTGGCCTGTTCATCATGGTCCGGTGTGATCAGCGCAAGAAAGCGCGATTGCCCGCCGGGCCTGGGTACGAGGCTTTCCAGCAGCAGCTCAAATCCATCAATCTGGACCTCGATGCGCCCGATTCCGACAACGCAGCGCCCCGATCCTGATAGGCTACGCGACGAGGACGACAGTCCGGCCTCCCGGCGAATCGCCCTGGGGGTCGCCTACAACGGCAAACCCTATCTGGGCTGGCAGACCCAGCCCGGCGGGCGTACCGTGCAGGATACGCTGGAAAAGGCGCTGGCAGCCTTCACGTGTGAACCCACCTCAACCATTTGCGCCGGCCGTACCGACACCGGGGTACATGCCCGGGCGCAGGTTGTCCATCTGGACACCACGATTGACCGCCGTATGGAATCGTGGATTCGCGGCGTCAATGCCCATCTCCCGCCGGATATCACCATTCGCTGGGCGCGGCAGATGCCCGCTGATTTTCACGCGCGTTTCTCTGCCACTTCCCGCAGCTATGTGTATCTGCTCAGAAATGAGCGGATTCTTTCTCCCCACTGGCATGGCCGGGCCGGCTGGGATTTCCACCCACTGGATCTGACGGCCATGCGACAGGCTGCCGGTTATCTGCTGGGGCAGCATGACTTCAGCAGCTTTCGATCCTCTCAATGCCAGGCAGCCAGTCCCATCCGCAGTATTGAGCAACTGAGTATCGAACAGCAGGGTGTGTTTTTCGTCTTTACGCTGAAAGCCAATGCCTTTTTGCATCATATGGTGCGTAATATTCTGGGCTGTCTGCTGTACGTCGGGAAAGGGCGCCATGCGCCAGAGTGGATAGCACAGGTGCTTGCGGAAAAGGACCGTAAAATCGCCGCACCCACCTTTATGGCTGATGGGCTTTATTTCGCTCAGGCTAACTACCCGGCACATTTCGGGCTGGAAGACGTTGATCGCTTTGACTCGACTCGGCCACTGCAGGCTTTGCTGCTGGAAAATTAGCAAAAAGAGGGCAACGACGCCACATATTACAATTGTGATGACGATGGGCAGGGGGAAATAAGGGTAATTCTTGAGGGCGAAAGCGGGTTAAATCCTGTACGATTCTGCGGTAACCAAAAGTTTCGATTTCCGCTTTTCCTCACAATACCCATTGGAGACCTACAACGATGAAACGTCGTTCCTTTCTCAAGCAGGCCACCGCCGGCGTCGCTGCAACGGGTGGTGCTGTTCTGGCCTCACCCGTTTTTGCGCAGGATGCCCCAACCATCAGCTGGCGTCTGGCCTCCAGCTTTCCCACCAGCGCGGACGCAATTTATAACGGCAGTGTCAATTTTGCCAAACATCTGGCGGAAGCCACCGACGGCAAATTCAAGGTCAGCGTTCACCACGCCGGTGAAGTGGTTCCGGCACTTCAGGTTCTGGACGCCGTACAGAACAATACGGTTCAATGTGGTCACAGTGCGGCTTACTATTACTACGGAAAGGATCCGGCGCTCAGTTTCGACGCCGCCGTGCCATTTGGTTTGAATACCCGCCAGTACAATGCCTGGATGCGCTCCGGCAATGGTCTGGCGCTGACCCGCGAAGTGTACAAAAAATTCAATATCGTTAACTTCCCTTGCGGTCACACAGGCACGCAAATGGGCGGCTGGTTCCGCAAGGAAATCAACGGCGTAGAAGACCTGAAAGGACTGAAAATGCGCTGCAGCGCGTTTGCCGGTGCAGTGCTTTCGCGACTGGGCGTGATTCCCCAGCAGGTTGCCGGTGGCGATATTTATCCTTCACTTGAAAAAGGCACGATTGACGCGGCTGAATGGATCGGCCCTTACGATGACGAGAAACTCGGCTTCAACAAAGTTGCCAAGTACTACTACTATCCCGGCTGGTGGGAAGGTGGTTTCCAGGTGTCGCTGTACGTGAACGACGGCGAATACGAAAAACTGCCCAAGCACTATCAGGCTGCCATCATGCAGGCCAGCGCACTGGCAACAGAAGAAATGATCGGCACATATGACGCCAAAAATCCCGCTGCCTTGCGCCGACTGATCGCTGGTGGCGGTGTCCTGAAGCGTTTTCCAAAGTCTGTTCTGGACGCCTCTTTTGCCGAAGCCAATAAAGTCTATGAAGAACTGTCTGCCAAAGACCCACTCTTCAAGAAAATCCATGATGACTACATGGCATTCCGCAATGACGTCTACCCATGGTTCGGCGTTGCCGAATTCAGCTACGATGCGTTCATGCTGGACGCTTTGAGAAACAAAAAATAAAAACACCATGTAAAATCCGTTGTTTCCGAAAGGGGCCTTCCCGCAAGACGGCCCTGGAAGCAACGGATGTTCTGACGTCTCTTTTTCCTATCTTATGGTGTGAAAGCAAATGAAGTTTCTCTTCACTCTTTCCCGGGCTATTGATGCGCTCATCATGGCGGTTGGTCGGATCGTGATCTGGCTGACCCTGGTCGTGGTGCTGATCAGT
>JAFAGQ010000085.1 GCA_023422555.1 Pseudomonadota bacterium | reverse complement strand
TTGGCGAAGCGAATGATTTCCTCTTCCGTCAAATGTCGTGGACCCTGTTCAAAAACCATACCCGGCTGGAATTGCGCGAATTTCATTTAACAAACCTTGTGGTGAGCGGCATGGAACCAACGTCTGCTGCATGCCCCTCTATAAATACGAGCTCTGAATTGATAAACTGTTGCGGAAGCGCTGCCTTTGCCTGCGCCTTCAAACAACCGTGTGCAACGATCTATTTTACTGAAAGTCTGCACCCGTAACCGTAAACGTACAAATATTCTGAAAATGGCTGACACGCAACTGATCGACGTTTCATATGACGGAAAAAAGGTCTCTATTGAGTACCAAATGCTTCGCCCGGAAGCTACTGACCGTCCCTTGCTGGTCTTTATCCACGAGGGATTGGGTTCAGTCGGTATGTGGAAACAGTGGCCGGCGCACACTTGTGATACGCTTGATTGCCGTGGGCTGGTTTTTTCGCGCTACGGTTACGGGAAATCCACGGCACGTCCGCACAATGAGCGCTGGGCAGTCGATTTCCTGCATATTCAGGCACAGCAGTTCATGCCTGCCTTTTTTGAAGCACTGGGCCTGGATACACGAAAGGATCGGCCTGTTCTGGTCGGACACAGCGATGGCGCCTCCATCGCCCTGCTCTACGCGGCTGCCTTTCCTGATCGCATACGAGCCGCTGCAGTACTGGCGCCGCATTTGTTTGTTGAAGACGTTACCATACGCAATATTGAGAATGCCAAAGCAGCGTTTTCAAGCACTGATCTGCCACAAAAACTGGCGCGCTATCATGCCGACGTTGACTCGGCATTGTGGGGATGGAACGATGCCTGGCTGAATCCGGCGTTTCGTGACTGGAATATCGAAGAAGAGGTTGCACGCATTCAGTGCCCCGTACTTGCCTTACAGGGTCGCGATGACGAATATGGAACCCTGGCTCAGGTTGAACACCTGGCTGAGCTGGCGCGTAATGCCAGCCTGTATATCATGGACGACTGCCGTCACTCGCCCCATATCGACAAACCGCAAGAAACCACAGATGCCATAGCCGCTTTTGTGCGCAAACTGTCGTGACGCACGTTGCCATAATTTCCTGACAGACTTAGCCGCTAAGACGGGTACGATGACGACGGGTACTTACGACCGGTACGACTACGACTGCTACGAATGCGACTGCTGCGACGGTCATGGCTTTCACCACTAACATGACTATTGTGATAACAGTCACACTACATCTGTGATCCCAGCCACGCTGCGAATGCGCGCGTATCTTCAACCGCGTTGTGAGCAATGCCGTAGTAATAACGCGTCACGGGCAATGTCAGATCAGGAAAGGGACAACAAAGGCGACCCGACGCAATATCATTGGACACAAGTGACCGCGGCACAGCGGCGAATCCCAAACCATCTGCGACGGCCTGAAGTACAAAATGCACATGATCAAACTGCATCTGGCCCGCTGGTGTCACTGACTTTATGCCTGCCTTCTCGCTCCATGCATCCCAGTCGCCCTTGCGGGTTTTTGCACTCAGCAGTGTGAGCTTTGCCAAAGCTTGTGGCCGGGTAATTTCCGCAGCCTCCACTGTGGCAGGCGATGCAACCAGGCAGACGTCATCTTCAATAAAAGGATAGAGTTGCATGGAATCGGACCAGCCTTTTACGCCACGCCGAATTGCAATATCAAAATCATCAGAAGCCTCGGGCGCTGCTGTTGTGGTCAGCACATGCGGTTCAATTCCCGGATGACGTGCGATGAAGTCCGGTAATCGCGGGATCAGCCATCTGACCGCAAATGACGGCCGTACATTGATCTTAACCACACGCTCTGGTGGCTGATTCATCACCGATTGCGCTGCGCTGGCGATCTGATCGAGCGCAGCTTCCGTCTGCCTGAAAAATCGCAGACCTTCCGCCGTCAGGCTGACCTGTCTGACGCGCCGCTCGAAAAGGCGTACCCCCAGATAGGCTTCCAGGGCTTTAACCTGATGGCTTACCGCGCTATGCGTAATATGCATCTCATTGGCGGCCAGGCTGAAGCTCTGGTGACGCGCAGCAGCAACGAAGGCACGTACTGCGTTGAGTGGAGGAAGTGAGTGATTCATGTGTTCAATTTTATAACACATGACATAAAATAATCTCGTTTGTCATAGTCCGGTCAACGCAGTAGCATTTCCGGATGTCAAGATTTCTGTCTTCCGATCCCACTGACCGCCATTCGCGCAATGCCGCGCTGGCAATGGCACTCGCACTGCCCACCGATGTCGTCCTGTACCTGCTGCTGCCCATGTTTTCTGAGCAATTTGGTGTATCGCTCGTTGAAGCGGGCGTGCTGCTGGCAGCCAATCGTCTTATCCGTATTGCGGGTTACGGTTATATTGCAAGACTTTATGCCCGGCACGGAGACCGTCTGATCTGCACACTGGCTGTTATCGCATCGGGATTCTGTGCTATTGGTTACGCAACATTTTCCGGACTGTGGGCGCTGCTGCCTCTACGGCTACTGTGGGGACTGGCTTTTGCGGCCCTGAACCTTTCAACGCAGGCGCTGGCAACGGCCGACGCCGCCGGCGCTTCGCGTCGCTCCGGCAAATCCCGTGCTTTCATTGCACTGGGACCCGCGATTGCGCTGCCTGCAGCCGCGATCCTCGCCTATTTCTTCGGACCGCGTGTCATATTCTGGGTGCTCGCTATCACAGCGTTCTTGGGTGTTTTCGCGACACGTGCGCTGCCGTCCCACGACTATCCTCTGCCGTCAAAACGACGCGGCCCGGGTTTGCCCAACAGCCTGGATATGTGGTCATTTCTGGAAGGATTTACGCTAGATGGCCTGTTCATTATAGGCCTGTCCTATCTTGGAAGTGATTTGTTCCCCGGCGGCGCTGTTATGACGGCTGGCATATTGCTGGCGCTGCGGTATCTGGGAGAAATCGTGCTCAGTCCGATGGGCGGCAGGCTCGCAGAGCGCTTTGGTGCAGAAAAACTGTTGCTGGTCCTGTCCCTGATGACAGCTGCCAGCCTTATCGGTTTCGGTGCGGGGTGGCTGTGGAGTTGTGCTGCATGCATTGTTGTTCTGCGCGCCCTACAGCTGCCGTTGCTCCCGCCTATTGTGGCGCGCAGGACACCCGGTCCGGAACGCGTGCAGGCGCTGGCCTCCCGATCAATCTGGCGCGATATTGGTGCAGGCACAGGACCGCTGGCCGCCGGACTATTGTTGCCGCTGATGTCACCACTCTGGCTGTATGGAATCACCGCCGTTTTGCTTGTGTGGGCAGCAGCAGCGTGCGTCGACAAATCGTCATTCTTGGGACAGCAGAAAACACAGTCGTCATAAAGGCATGCATACAAAGCCGCATCGCAACCAGACGTTGATATCGACCGAGTCTGCCCGCTGGGCCCAGTTGATCAAGGAACGAAATATCAAATTGAATTAGATGACATGCGCCCGTCTGTCCGGGCCGGGCGCATCATTCTGACATTTGCATATGCAGACGCACTTAATACGTCTCCAGATGCAGTCTTCCTTTCTGACGCAGCGTCGAATGCAGTTCTCCCCAGTCCATGCCGCCTGACAGCGCGACCTCCTGCAGCACTTCAAGCACACCAGCCTCCATTCCCTTGACGCCACAGACGAATATATAGGTGTCTTCGCTGCGCAGCAGTTCCAGCAGATCTGCCTGACGCTCACGCATCAGATCCTGAACATACTTGCGCGGCTTGTCGGGCTGGCGAGAGAAGGCCAGATTCACATCGATAAAATCCTTGGGCAGTTTATTGAGCGGACCGAAATAAGGAAGTTCTTCGGGACAACGCGCGCCGAAAAACAACATCAGTCGGCCACGTTCATCGGCTTCCGGACGCAGACGCTGGCGTCGCCGTCTTTCGGTCATGGCGCGCATGGGCGCACTGCCGGTACCGGTACAGATCATGATCAGATTCGACCCCGGATGATTCGGCATCAGGAAGGTATGACCAAACGGACCAATAACCTGAACCTTGTCCCCTTTCTTCAAATCACAGACGTAATTGGAGCAGACACCTTTTACCGGATTGCCATCATAATCCTGAACGACCCGCTTCACCGTGATCGACACATTGTTATATCGCGGACGTTCACCATCGCGGGGACTGGCCAGGGAATACTGACGTGCGTGATGCAGACGCTCGGATGAATCGGTGCCTGGAGGAATGATTCCTATGGATTGTCCTTCAAGAACAGGGAACGGTGCATCACCAAAATCCAGAACCACATGTCGAATGTCACTGTCAGAGGAATCATCAGTGAGTCGATAATTTCCGGATACCGTTGCCGTTATGACATTGCGAGTGCCATACAGATTGGTATAACTGTGCGAGGCAGACCATGGAGGGACCTGAGATCCTGCAACATAATTGCTGTCCTGAATCGTGACGTCTTCTTCACTGCCCGTCTCTGCTACGGGCTGCGTTACGGCATTTTCCTGCGCCGCGTCCAGCTGCAGTGGGGCCGGCAGCTCGTCCCAGGTGTACTGGTCGTCAATCGAATACATGCTGTCTGACAGCACCGGCTGCCAGTTATCGATTGCCCCTGTCGGACAGGGTGCCACACAGGCCATGCAGTGATTACAGATGTCCGGCTTCACAACATAATTGGTGCCGTCATGTGTAATTGCATCGATCGGACAGGTCTCTTCGCAAGTATTGCAGCGTATACAGATTTCCGGATCGATCAGGTGCTGTTTTGTTACCGTGGCTTGTTCAGTCGTCGCCATGATAGTCTCCATCCAGTATCTATGCCTTTAATCTGGCCGCCCCTTTGCGGGGCGACGTAGATTAGTTGAAACGAACGTATTCAAAATCGACCGGCTGACGATTGATACCCATGACCGGTGGCGCGATCCAGTTGGCGAACTTGCCAGGTTCAACAACGCGCCCCATCAGGGAGGAAACGAAAGCGCGGTCTTCTGCCGTCGGCAGCCACTCACGTTCATGTTTCACCCATTCGGCTTCAGGCATAACCTGCCCCTCTGGTGATACGTGAACCGCAGAGAGCGTACCAATGCGGCGATTGAATGCCTTGTGTGGTGTTTTCAGGCGGAATGGAATGCCGGCTTTCTCAATCACTTTGTTCCAGCGACCGACGCCACCAATCGAATCCTTGATGTAATCGTCACGCAGCACTTCATTGAGCGCGTTGAGCATGGGGACAGAACGCTCCGTCAGTCGGCCATCCTGCACAGCCAGCACGTTATAAGTCCGATCATACAGCTTGTGATCATCGTCGCGTTTGGTTTCTTCATAGCGACCCTTGAGGCCGGTATTGTAGAAAGTGGCCGCATTGCTGGACTCGTCTGCACCAAACAGGTCAATGGTGACGCTGAAATGGAAGTTCAGGTAACGCTGAATGGTATCCAGATCAATGACGCCGGCTTCGCGAAGGCGCGCAGGATCGTCAGTCTTGAGCTGGTTCATGACATCGCATGTCCGCTGAATCACCCGCGATACGCCCGACTCACCCACAAACATATGATGCGCTTCTTCGGTCAGCATGAATTTCGTGGTGCGTGCCAGCGGATCAAAGCCCGATTCGGCCAGCGCACACAATTGAAATTTTCCATCCCGATCCGTGAAGTAGGTGAACATATAGAATGCCAGCCAGTCGGGTGTCTTTTCATTAAATGCGGCCAGAATGCGTGGGTTGTCTTCATCCCCGCTATTGCGCTCGAGCAGCGCTTCGGCTTCTTCCCTGCCATCACGACCGAAATGTTTGTGTAGCAGATACACCATTGCCCACAGATGACGTCCTTCTTCCACATTCACCTGAAACAGGTTGCGCAGATCGTACATGGAGGGCGCTGTGAGGCCAAGATGACGCTGCTGTTCAACCGATGCCGGTTCCGTATCGCCTTGCGTCACAATAATGCGTCGAAGATTGGCGCGGTGTTCGCCGGGGACATCCTGCCAGGCCTTCTCACCTTTGTGTTCGCCAAAGTTCACTTTACGTTCAGCATCCTGGGGATTCAGAAAAATTCCCCAACGGTAATCCGGCATTTTCACATAATCGAAAGAGGCCCAGCCTTGTGGATCCACACTGGTTGCCGTGCGCAAATAGACATCAAAACCCTGGGAACCATCCGGACCCATGTCGTTCCACCACTTGCGATAGTTGGGTTGCCAGTGTTCCAGGGCACGCTGCAATGTTTTGTCCTGAGACAGGTTGACATTGTTCGGGATTTTATCGTTGTAATTGATGCTTGACATAAGAGTCTCCGGGGTCGGCGGGCAGGCATTGCATTTGTGTACCTGCCCTGTTGTCTTTTTAAAAGCGTCTGTGGGTCAGACACGATTCCAGTCAAAGTTTGGCTTCTCGCCCTTGCCGTAAAGCTTCAGTGCACCTTTGTCTCCTACCGCATTGGGTCGGATAAAAATCCAGTTCTGCCAGGCGGTGAGCCGACCAAAAAT
>JAFAGQ010000316.1 GCA_023422555.1 Pseudomonadota bacterium | reverse complement strand
TATCTGCGCAACAGGCACACGGAGCAAAAGACATGAGTCCGCTATCCGGCAAACGCATACTGGTTGGCCTCACAGGAGGCATTGCCTGCTACAAGACAGCTGAACTGGTTCGTCGTTTGCAGGACTTCGGCGCGACCGTGACGGTCGCCATGACACATGCGGCAACCCAGTTCGTTACGCCTACCACGTTTCAGGCGCTGTCCGGCAATCCGGTTTATACCGAAACGCTGGATGATCGCATGCAGAACAGTATGGCCCATATCAACCTGAGCCGACAGGCAGACCTGATTCTGATCGCACCTGCCAGTGCCGACTTCATGGCAAAGCTGGCCCATGGTCTGGCCGATGACCTGCTGTCAACATTGTGTCTGGCACGTGGCGTGTGTCCGCTGGTGGTAGTACCCGCCATGAATCGTGAGATGTGGAGCCACCCCGCGACGCAGCGCAACGCAGCTCAGCTGCGTGAAGACGGCGTCAGACTTTGGGGACCTGCCAGCGGCTCACAGGCTTGCGGAGAAATCGGGGACGGGCGGATGCTGGAGCCTGCACAGATTATTTATGAAGCCCAGGCATTTTTTCAGAACAAATCTCTTGCCGGCAAACGCGTGTTGATCACAGCCGGCCCCACGCAAGAGGACATTGATCCGGTGCGATATATCAGCAACCGTTCTTCAGGAAAAATGGGCTATGCCATCGCCCGCGCAGCCTGGGAGGCTGGCGCCGATGTCACCATGGTGTCGGGTCCGACAGCCCTGGAAACACCTTATGGTGTGGCACGTATCGATGTCAGAACCGCAAGACAGATGCATGCGAATGTCATGCAACTGGCTGCTGAGCAGGATATTTTTATTTCTGTCGCTGCCGTTGCGGACTGGCACGTGAGCAACGCACAAACGCAGAAAGTGAAGAAGACCGGCCCTGAAAGCGGACTGGATCTGGCACTGTCAGAAAATCCCGATATCCTGGCGGAAGTGGCTGCCCTGCCCTCTGGTCCCTGGTGTGTCGGCTTTGCCGCAGAAACGGAAAACCTGCATGAGTATGCCGAGGCCAAGCGCAAGCGCAAGAAAATTCCCCTGCTGGTGGGCAATCTGGCGCAGGAGACCATGGAATCGGATCAGTCACGCATGGTGCTTTTTGATGATCAGGGAAACCATCCGTTGCCGGTGCAGGACAAACTGGATGCCGCCCGCCGCCTGATTGCAGAGATTGCCAATCGCATGGATCCTGCCACTCATTCCGGTAAAGGCAGCTGATCGCTCTTTACCGCATTCCCATCGTTTCTGATGCAAGCTTATATTGATCAAATTCTGGCCTTCATTACCCTGCATCAGGACTGGGCGGGTCCGATCATCGGCCTGATCTCCTTTGGAGAGTCTCTGCTGGTGGTAGGTCTTTTCATCCCCGCAACCGTGATCCTGCCCCTGACAGGCGTACTAGTCGCGAAAGGCACGCTGGACTTTGCCAGTATTTGCACCTGGGGTATCGGTGGCGCCATACTGGGTGATGCGGTCTCTTACTGGATTGGCCAGGCTTACGGACCGGCACTGCTCAGAACCCGCATGCTGAAAAACCGGCGTCGATCCGTGGCGCGTACCCGTCTGCTTTTTTTTCGCTACGGTTTTCTCGCCGTGTTCGCAGGCCGGTTTCTGGGCGCACTGCGCTCGCTTATCCCCGGCATGGCTGGCATAATGAAGATGCCGCAGATCCGATTTCAGATTGCCAACGTCCTGTCTGGTGCCATCTGGTTCCCATGGCTGCTGATGCCGGGCTACCTGGGTGTTAAAGGATCAGAGACTCTGGGAGCAACGGGCAGCATTGCTGCGCTGGGATTTATCGCACTGGTGCTGATACTGGTCGTCCAGGCGAGACGCAAGCGTACCGGCCGCACCCCGTTAAAGCGGGATCAATGATGCCTTCGGCAGTGTAGGATATGTCTGTTAAGCTGATGAATATTGCAATCCTGATCGGACCCCGAAAGGAGCTGAATCATGAATATGGATTATCGTGAACCCAGAAATGGCGATTTCGCCAGCTACGTTGAAGAATTGAGCCGGCACTTTGACCTGAAAGCGCAGGCAGTGAACCCGGATTTCACCTCGCGTTTTCCGTCAGGCTCTGACAGCGATAAGGCGCGCAAAAAGCTGAGCGCGTCGGCGGCCAGCGCAGCGCGTACCTCAACCGCGGTGGCTTCGACAAAGAGCAAGTCCTCCGGAACAGGGAATCAGCCGTCGACAACGGGTGGGCAATTCGCAGAACAGCAGGACGTTAAAGCCCCTACTGCCGCAACGAAAAAACCGGGAACCAGAACGTTTCGCACCTGGCCTCTGCTGATCCTGATTGTTGCTGGATTCATTTTTCTAGCGCCCATCCTCAATCCTCATCACAATGATATGGATGCCGGACGAAATATCGGTTCGCTGATTTTGCAAATCGTCATCGTGATCTATCTGATCAAATATATTCGACAGGTGGCAGGATTCTTTTCGAGTATCCTGTCTGGCCTCTTTTCAACCTCAGACAAACCCAAAAAGCACATATGAAACTTGATGTCAAAATTCTGGACGAGCGCATGCGCGATCAGTTGCCCACTTACGCAACGGCTGGGTCGGCCGGCCTTGATTTGCGTGCCTGCCTGGATGAGCCACAAACACTGGCGCCCGGTGCATCGCTGCTTGTACCAACCGGAATTTCCATTTATTTGCAGGACCCGCGTTATGCGGCCATGATTCTTCCCCGCTCCGGACTGGGGCACAAAAACGGCATTGTGCTGGGCAATCTGGTCGGTCTCATTGACGCCGATTACCAGGGGCCTTTGATGGTGTCCGTGTGGAACCGCAGTCAGGAGCCGTTTGTTCTCAAACCCATGGAGCGCATAGCGCAGTTGGTGGTGGTTCCCGTTATGCAAGTCCAGTTCAATGTCGTTGAGGATTTCGTGCAGAGCGAACGCGGCACGGGTGGTTTTGGCAGTACCGGTAGTCACTGATACGTGACTGACCGTCGCAGACATGATCACGGATGGGGCATCAGTCAGGCAGCAGGGAGGCCATCTTTGATCCGTAGCCAGACAGAGGCAGTTTCAGCGCTCTGAACTGGCAATCCCTATCTTTCAGGAAATAATATGAATCTTACAAAACGAACGCTGTTGAAAAGCGCAATGGTCGGCCTGCTGGGCATGACTCTGATGCAACCGGTACTGGCCCAGCAGACGGCCTTTCCGACTAAGCCGATTACCTTCATCGTCCCTTATCCACCTGGCGGACCACTTGACGGTGTTGCACGCCTGCTTGCAGAACATGCCGGCAAAACGCTGAAGCAGAGCATTATTGTTGAAAACAAACCCGGTGCAGGCGGCAATATTGGTGCCGGTATGGTGGCGCGTGCCAAACCTGATGGCTACACGATCGTGATGGGTGCCGTGGCGACTCACGCCATCAATCCCTGGTTGTACAAAAGCCTGAACTACGATCCGGTGAAGGACTTTGCGCCGGTATTGCTGGTTTCTGAAGTGCCCAATGTGCTGGTGGTCAGCACAGCATTTTCAGACAAGAACAATATCAAGGATGTGGCATCGCTGGTCGACTACGCCAAAAAGAATCCCGGCGGGCTGAACTATGCCTCCGGCGGTAACGGCAGTGCCGGTCATCTGGCCGGAGAACTGTTCAAACAGCGCACAGGCATTGATGCTGTGCACGTCCCCTATCAGGGCGCGAGTCCGGCCAAGCTGTCTCTGATGGCAGACCAGACCCAGTTCATGTTTGACAATCTGGCCTCTGCCCTGCCCATGGTAAACGATGGCAAGGTCCGTGCACTGGCGCTGACTACCAAGGCAAAATCGGACATCATGAAGGACGTCCCCACTCTGGAATCTGCCGGCATCAAGGATTTTGATATCAGTACCTGGTTTGGCATTTTCGCCACTGGTGGCACACCTGAAGCCACGGTCAAAACGCTGCACGATGCCTTCGCCAAGGCCATGGAAGACGAATCAGTCAAAAAACAGCTGCTGACAATGGGTTCAGACACCAAGCCTTCCTCTTCAGCCGAGTTTGCTGAAAAGGTAAAAACGGAAATGGAAAAATACCGCGAAGTGGTCAAGCTTTCCGGTGCAACTGCGCAGTAACGGCAGTCCCGAAACTGAGATGCTTATTGATGTCTCCGTCTCGGCGGGCGACATCTGCAAAACAAAGGCGGCCATGATCTCTCATGACCGCCTTTATCTTTTTTAGCTGTATCGTTTTTTGTGCAGGCCCGTTCAATTACGACACATTCAAATCGGGCCCGGCCATTGCAACGCCATTCATTGCTGCGCGATTATTGCAGCCCGAAAAGCGCCTGCAACGTTTTATTTCTCACCCGCGTACTGAAAGCGGCCGTCTTCGATTTTGCCCATGACCCGGGCACGCCCGTCAAAGCCCTGATGATCTTTGGCTGAGATGTTCAATACGCCATTGGGCACGGTCAGGTCTTTGGTGTTCTCAATGGCATCACGCAAGGCACTGCGAAACTCAGGTGTACCCGGTTTCACCTGTTTCTGAAGGGCGCGCTTGACGGCATCGTCCAGAACCATATATGCGCCCCAGGCATCACCAGCAAACTGAGTCGCCGAATTGGCACCATACTTGTCTTCATATTTCTGCGTGAACTCGCTGGCCACCTGTTTGACCGGACTGGAATCAGGCAAACCCTTGGCTACCACGCCGGGCCCGGTAGGGAATAATGTGCCTTCCACATCTTTGCCACCTACCTGCAGAAACTCCAGTGTCCCAATTCCATGCGTCTGATAGATCGGTCCCTTGTAGCCACGCTGCTTCAGGGTTTTTTCCGGAAGGACGGCTGGTGTACCGGAACCGGCAATCAGAATTGCATCTGGTTTGGCTGCCATCAGTTTGAGCACTTGCCCGGTAACCGAAGGGTCGGTTCGCTGATAGGATTCGCGGGCAACCACATCAATCTTGCCTTCGGCCAGCGAAGAAAACTCTTTCCACCAGTTTTCACCATAGGAATCTGCATAGCCAATAAAGGCGACTTTCTTGAACCCTTTTTTGACCATGTCTTCTACCAGTACTTCGGCCATCAGACTATCATTCTGTGGCATCTTGAAGGCCCAGTGACGACCAGGATCATCCGGTGGCGTCACAATGGCTGCAGAAGCGGCCAGCGCAACCATTGGCGTTTTGGTCTCTTTGAGGACGTCCAGAATGGCCAGCGCTGCTGCCGTCGTATTGGGCCCGACAAGAACATCGATTTTGTCTTCTGACGTCAGTTTGCGCGCGTTGCGTACTGATTTGCTGACGTCGGTTCCATCATCCAGAATGATGTATTTGGCAGGTTCACCACCCAGCGTGCGCGGCCACAAGTCGATGGCGTTGCGCGACTGTATGCCAATGGCTGCAGCCGGTCCGGTGCTCGAGAGATTGATGCCGACTGTGACATCCGCGAGCGCCAGTGGCGCCATTGTGGCGGTCAGCGCACCAAGGATGATCGAAGAAATGACTTTCATGAATTAGACCTCTGGTAACGGGATGGTGGCCGCAAGGCAGGTTCCGGACCTGACCATGACGGCGAAACTTCAGGCGCACAGTTTTCTGCTGTGCGATGGCCGCATTCTAACCCGGATGGCAGCCCAGTGATTGCACTTGCGCCCCTTCAGACGCACGTACTTGCGTGCGATGATCGATCGCGCCGGCAATCACGTCAGACAGTAAGGCAATGGCTTTGGACTGACTTACGACCAGTCCATCGACCCCCTTGCCTGCCGGCACCTGAATCCGTGTCTGGCAAACGTCGCCTGTACGCGATGCAACGCGGACCGGCCGGATGCGCCAGGTGACGTCTATCACCGCCGCTTTGTTCAGTACCATATCAAAGCGATGAAAGGTTGCCTGTACCAGCCAGATGGGTAATCGCTCATCATTGCCGGCCACTCCCTGCACGTTGATGGCACCGAGACGACTGACCAGATTTGCCGAAAGCGTCTTCTGGATTTCATCCTGCAGTGAACCGGCCCAGCGTGAGCCATTCAAAGGCACAACCGCAGCAGAATCGGCAGACTGGCGGATCATCAGTTGCGCCTTGTCCACGGCATCGGGCACCGTGACGTCATGCACATTGAGTCCGAAAGGTGCCTCTCCCTGCACCAACGCATCCTCGCCATTCTGCGTGGCCAGCGTATAGTACTGCGTCGGTGCGGACGCACATCCGGTGATCGCGGCTGTCAGCACTGCCAGAAACAGCGGCCTGGTCGCCCGCAGGGATTTCAATGGTCTCATTATTCACTTTCCTTGAATGGAATATTATCTTTGGGACGCCCACGAATCAGGGAGCTGGGCTCGGCCTGCAGATAGTCTCCGAGGCTGCGCACAGATTTAGCTGCGCGCGACAGTTCCTTGATCATGCCGTTGAGCTGCAGCATGACCGGACTGTCGTCGTTGACCACACCGCGCACACTGCCCATGGTCTTATTCACACCGTCAAGCGATCGGCCGGCTTTTTGCACCGTCTTCGTGAGTTCGGGCACCATGGTGCTATCGAGCGTGCGGGCCAGACTCGAAATGCTCTTCAATGCGTCATCCAGTGAATGACCAATCGAATCAATCGGCAGATTTTTCAGTTTTTCCACAATGACATTCAGCTGCTGCTGCAATTCATCGAAGCTTCCCGGTACGGTCGCAATCTCTACCGGCTCGACGCTGACATCAGGCACCGGTGGCTTTTTGTTGATTTCCGGGAAATAATCCAGCGCAACATACAGCTGTCCGGTGAAAATATTGGCGAAACGCAACTGGGCCTGAATGCCGCTCTTGACGAACTCCTTGAGCGCCAGATCATGTACCAGTTTGCCGTCTTTATCGAAGCGTTCCTTATCCGGAATGACCCCGCCCAGTCGGTTCTCATAGATGACACCGTCGACGATCACCGTGGTTTTTTTGGTGGCGATATCAAATTCCATTGAAATGTCTTTGACTTCGCCCAGAAGAATACCTTTGAAGTCAATCGCAGAACCCGTTTGCAGGCCACGCACGGATTTGTCGAACTTCATCCGTAACGGGAAGGCCAGCCCATCGGGTTTGGCAAGCGCCTTTTCTTCGCTGGGATGCAGAACAAATTTGGTACCAGCGGGCGCAGGCAGCACTTCCTCGGCCGAGTCATCCTCTACAGGGAGCTGACCAAAGGAAATACCCCCGGCCAGCACCGAAACCAGCGACTGCGTTTTCAGATTCAGGCCGCCCGCATTCAGAGAGAGATCCACCCCACTGGCATTCCAGAAGCGGCTGTTTTTTGTGACGTACCGGTCATACGGCGCATCCACGAAAATCTGTATCTCGACTCCCTTGCCGTTTTCGCCAAGGTTGTAATTGATGACCTGGCCCACCTCAAGGCGCCGATACAGCACGGGTGAGCCCAGATCCAGCGAATTCAGGCTGGAGGCCGTCACCGTAAAACGTTTGCCCGGGCGACCGCTAACCAGTTCCGGGGGCTTCTCAAGTCCGACAAATTCATCGCGATACTCGGCCTTGCGCTGTGCGGAATCGTCAATATCCACGCCGATATATGAGCCTGACACGAGCGTGCCCAGGCCTGATACGCCGCTTACGCCCAGACGTGGTTTAACCACCCAGAAACGTGCGCCATCACGCAGCAGAAAGTCTGACCCCTGCTTGAATGCGACCTTGACTTCCACCGAATTATGATCACTGGTGAGATTAATATCTGACACCACGCCGACCACGACATCTTTGTAACGAACCTGAGTTTTATCGACTTCAAGCCCTTCTGCTGTCTTGAATGTGACAGTAGCGACCGGCCCCTGCTGCATATAGTCACGGACAAGCAGAGACAGACCAATAATGGCGGCGATCAGGGGCACCAGCCAGATCCAGGAGATATTTTTGTTTTTTTTCTGGGTCACTACCGGTGTTTTGGCGATGACGGGGTTGGGACGATTGGGTGAACCGCCCTGTGTACCTGCCTGAGTCTGGTCGTTCGAGGATGCGTTGTCACCCTGCCGACTTGAACCAGTATCGGTCTCGCCTTTGGGCGTCTGACGGTCATCCGCTGCGGGCCCGTCAGCCGGGGTCTTCCGGGACGGATCCGACGGGGGCAGATCATTTTCAGACATAAATTACTCCTGCCAACTGCTGAATCTTTGAATTATGCATGTTATTGAATAAACACTCTGGCGTTGCTTTCTTTCTTTGGAAAGATATCCTGTCAGGAAAAAGTGGGCGCTGTCACTGCCGGCTGATAATCATCCATTTCAATATCGTCGTCGACTTCATCCCAGCCCTTGCGGATATCAAAATTCATAGTGGCAATCATGGTGACAACGACAACCATACCGAAAGCCGCTGCGCCTATGTCGGGCCTGACAGACATCAGCGGGCCGAAACTGACCAGGGACGTAAGCAGGATGACAACAAAGACATCCAGCATGGACCATTGGCCGATCAGCTCTACCGTCTGATACATGCGCGTGTAATGCATCATCGTATCACGCCTGCCCCTTGCGGAACGCCCCAGCAAAATACCCAAAATCACAATTTTTGTCAGCGGCACAACAAAGCTGGCAATAAAAACGATAAGCGCCAGGTCCCAGGAGCCCATGTTCCACAACTCCAGGATACCGCCAAGAATCGTATGCGCCGTGGTTCCTCCCAGTACTGTGGTATTGATCATGACCGGGTAGAGATTGGCCGGAAGGTAGAGAAAAATGGCCGCCAAAAGGATGGCAAGCGTACGCGTTTTGTGTGCGGGTTTACGGAAGTGAACCGGATTGTGGCAACGCTGGCACGTTCCTTCATGAGAATGACTCATCGTGATCTGGCCACAGACTTCGCAATCCAGGGGAATATGTTCCTGATCGATGGAGACCGGAATATTTTGTACCGCACCCTCCTGCTCGGCCAGTAACCAGACTCTTTCCGAATTCAGCTTGCTCAACGCAGTCAGAAGAAAGGTCAGTGCCGCGTAGGCCCACAGACCAGCGCCTGGCGTCAGGGAGGCCATATCGGCAAGTTTGACGATAGCAACCAGGGCACCCAGCATAAAGACCGGGATCATGGCCCAGGGCCTGACGTAATGAAGCCAGCGACTGAGCACGTTGAGACCTGGCGCGGGTCTGCCCCGACGCAGAAACACCAGCAGCCACATGAGTATCAGGATGTCGAGCAGCGGCATCAGGAAGCCCGTGGCAAAGCACATGATGGCTACACTGGGGTACCCGGCCCGCCAGGTGGCGGCGACCGCCTCAAGAAATGTGGAGCTGCTTTTGAGCCCCAATGCAGAGATGGTCCCCACGGGCATGCAGTTGGCAATCACAAACGCTATCAGTGACGTAACCACCAGGGCAAGCCATGCCGAACTGGTCAGCGCGCCCTGCGTCCACAACACCGTACCACAGCGGACGCAAGAAGCGCGCTGACCGTGAGCCAGCGCGCTCTTTTCATGCAGTTGCCCACAATGGTGGCAGGCGATATACGTGCCCGTCGTCATCAGGAAACCAGCGCTTCTTCCTCAGAGTCTTTCTTCTCCCTGGGATCAGAATCGTTGAACGTGAGTGTGACTTCATCCTTGTCATCAATATCCACATACACCGAGCCGCCATTGGCCAGACGGCCAAAGAGCAGTTCATCGGCAAGCGCACGCCGGATGACATCCTGAATCAGTCGCTGCATCGGTCTTGCACCCATCACCGGATCGAAGCCTTTTTTGGCCAGATGCTTACGAAGCGCATCGGTAAAGGTGGCTTCGACACGTTTTACCTGCAACTGGTGTTCCAGTTCGATCAGGAATTTGTCCACCACGCGCATGATGATTTCCTCGGACAATGCCGCAAACGGAATGATGGCATCCAGCCGGTTACGGAACTCCGGCGAGAACATCCGCTTGATTTCGGCCATTTCATCGCCGCTCTGACGACTGTCAGAGAATCCGATGGACCGACGGTTAAGCAGTTCGGCACCGGCATTGGTGGTCATAATGATCACCACATTACGGAAATCCGATTTGCGACCGTTATTGTCCGTGAGAACACCATGATCCATGACCTGCAGCAGAATATTGAAAATATCCGGATGGGCTTTTTCAATTTCATCCAGCAACAGGACGCTGTGAGGCTGCTTGTTAACTGCCTCGGTCAGCAAGCCGCCCTGATCAAAACCGACATATCCCGGAGGCGCACCAATGAGTCGGGAAACCGCATGGCGCTCCATGTACTCGGACATGTCAAAGCGGATCAGTTCAACGCCCAGAATGAACGCCAGTTGCTTGGCAACCTCGGTTTTCCCTACACCGGTCGGGCCGGAGAACAGGAAGGAACCGATAGGCTTGTCGGGTTTGCCCAGACCGGAACGCGACATTTTGATAGCCGAGGCCAGGGCCGTAATGGCTTCATCCTGCCCGAACACCACGGTTTTCAGATCGCGGTCCAAGGTTGCAAGCTTATTGCGATCATCGCTGCTGACCGATTGCGGCGGAATACGTGCCATCTTGGATACCACGTTTTCAATATCTGCCTTGCCAATAACCTTTTTCTGTCTGGACTTGGGCAACAGACGCTGCGCCGCCCCGCTTTCATCGAGCACGTCAATGGCCTTATCAGGCAGATGTCGGTCATTGATATGCTTGGCCGACAGTTCAGCTGCCGCCGTAATGGCAGCCGCTGAATAGCGCACGTGATGGTGCTCTTCGAATTTCGATTTCAGTCCACGCAGAATGAGAATGGTCTGTTCCACGGTGGGTTCGCTGACATCGATTTTCTGGAAGCGGCGCGACAGTGCATGATCTTTCTCGAAAATACCGCGGTATTCCTTGTAGGTCGTTGCCCCCATGCAGCGCAATTGGCCGGAAGACAGTGCTGGTTTGAGCAGATTGGAGGCATCCATGGTGCCGCCGGATGCCGAACCTGCACCAATAAGCGTATGAATCTCATCGATGAATAGCACCGATTCGGGCTGGCTGGCCAGCTGCTTAAGTACCGCTTTCAGACGCTGCTCAAAATCGCCGCGATACTTGGTACCGGCCAGCAAGGCGCCCATATCCAGCGCGTAGACACGCGCCTTGGACAGAATGTCAGGTACATTGCCGCTGGTGATACGCAGGGCCAGGCCTTCGGCGATGGCCGTTTTACCCACGCCGGCCTCACCGACCAGCAAGGGATTGTTCTTGCGGCGACGGCACAGAATCTGCACGACACGTTCAATTTCGCTGTCGCGGCCGATCAGGGGATCAATTTTGCCGGCTTTGGCCAGCGTATTCAGATCAGACGCATAAAGTGCCAGTGGCGATTTGTTTTCTTCGGCTTCACCTGATTGAGCATCGGGCGTGCTGGCGCTTTCATCTGGTGTAGGCGCAGCCGATTTGGTAATGCCATGCGAAATATAGTTGACCACGTCCAGCCGGGTAATATTCTGCTCCTGCAGATAAAACACGGCATGCGAGTCTTTTTCGCTGAAGATGGCAACCAGTACGTTGGCACCGGTGGCCGGGCTTTTGGCATTGCCGTTGGACGAAACGTGCATGATGGCGCGCTGAATAACGCGCTGAAAGCCCAGGGTCGGTTGTGTATCGACCTCATCTGTGCCACCCACGATTGGTGTATTGGCATCCACAAACGCACGCAGTTTGCTGCGCAGCTGTTCGATATCCGCGTCGCAGGCCGTCAGTACTTCCCGTGCAGCCGCGTTATCCAGCAGAACCAGCAACAGATGCTCGACGGTAATAAATTCATGGCGTGCGGAGCGCGCGTCCACAAAAGCCATATGAAGGGTCACTT
>JAFAGQ010000309.1 GCA_023422555.1 Pseudomonadota bacterium | reverse complement strand
CTGACACGCTGGCGCGCGTAGCCAGAATCATGGCTGCCAGTCCCTGGGCAGCAAGCTACCTGACGGCCAATCCGATATTGCTGGATAGCCTGATCGAGTGGAACAGCCTGATGGAACCCGTCAATATTGAGCAAAGCGCAAAGCAGCTTGAAAAAGAGCTGGATGCCTGCGTCCTGCAGGACGGCACACCCGACGTTGAACAGCAGATGAATGTCATGCGTGATGTGCAGAAGCAGATCAGCTTTCAGCTCCTTGCTCAGGATCTGGAAGGCGAACTGACTGTTGAAAAACTGGCTGACCAGCTCTCAGCGCTGGCCGATGCCTTGTTGCAGGAAAGCCTGAAACGCGTCTGGCCCCGGGTACGGCCCAAGGAAATCAAGCCAGGCGACCCGATCTACGATATGCCAAAATTTGCCGTCATCGCTTACGGTAAGCTCGGCGGCAAGGAACTGGGCTACGCCTCTGATCTGGATCTGGTGCTTCTATTTGACGATCCGGGCGATTATGCCCTGGAGGTCTATGCCAAGCTTGGTCGTCGTCTTAGCACCTGGTTATCCAGCATGACCTCCTCAGGGCGCCTATACGAAACTGATCTGCGACTGCGCCCGGATGGCGATGCCGGTCTGCTGGCCGTTTCTGTGGATACTTTTGAAAAGTATCAGCGTGAGCACGCCTGGGTATGGGAGCACCAGGCCCTGACCCGTGCGCGCTTTTCCGCAGGGGACCCTGACATTGGTAAAACCTTTGAGCGCATTCGCCGCGATATCCTTCTGCTGGAACGTGACCCGGAGAAGCTCAGGAAGGAAGTCATTGAGATGCGTGCGAAGATCCGCGCCGGACACCCCAATAAGACCGAGCTGTTTGATGTCAAGCATGATCACGGCGGCATGGTGGATATCGAATTCATTACGCAATATTGTGTTCTGGCCTATTCACGTCAGCATAAGCAATTGCTGGAGAATCTGGGCAATATCGCCCTGCTCAATATTGCCGGTGAAGTGGGTCTGCTCAATGCGGAACACGCCCGCAAGGCTGCCGACAGCTATCGTATCCTGCGTCGTATGCAGCACGCGGTTCGTCTTAAAGGAGACGAAAAGGCGCGGATTGATCCGAGTCTGCTGAGTGAAGAACGCGATGCCGTGTGCAGATTGTGGACGGAGGTTTTCGGCGAAGATGCCTGATTCACCCTGAAAACAGAAAATCCATCGTTCGAAAAAACAAAAAAGGGCCTGAAAATAAAGGCATTTTTCAGGCATTGGCTTAAATTTCGGGTGAAATATCCTAAAATGAGGGCTT
Organism: Pseudomonadota bacterium; assembly: GCA_023422555.1. Lineage (GTDB taxonomy): Bacteria > Pseudomonadota > Gammaproteobacteria > Burkholderiales > Burkholderiaceae_B > Advenella. The sequence continues at coordinate 3,715 of JAFAGQ010000309.1, read as the reverse complement.
AGAGAACATTATTTGCAATATCGCCATGGTCACTGTCACCAATATTGAACGCCCGAAACTCGCCCTGCCAGACGGCCGCAAAAAAGTGCTGCTGCACTCCTGCTGCGCGCCCTGTTCCGGCGAAGTCATGGAAGCCATGCTTGCTTCGGGCATCAACTACTCCATTTTCTTCTATAACCCCAATATTCATCCTGTACGCGAATACGAAATCCGCAAGGAAGAGAACATACGCTTTGCCGAACAGCATGGCATCGAATTCATTGATGCAGACTACGATGTCGATAACTGGTTCGACCGTGTGAAAGGCATGGAAAACGAACCTGAACGCGGTATTCGCTGTACAGCGTGTTTTGACATGCGGTTTGAGCGTACAGCCTTATATGCGCACGAACATGGTTTCGATACCATCACCAGTTCACTGGGCATCTCGCGCTGGAAGGATATGAATCAGATCAATGGCTGCGGTGAACGTGCCGCTGGTCGTTACCCTGAGCTGGTTTACTGGACCTACAACTGGCGTAAAGGCGGTGGTTCGGCACGGATGATCGAAATCAGCAAGCGCGAAGAATTCTACCAGCAGGAATATTGCGGCTGTGTTTATTCGCTACGCGATACCAATCGCCATCGCCGCGCTCAGGGCCGCGATCGCATTAAAATTGGCGTTAAATACTACGGCAAACAGGAAGAGTCGCTCTGATTCGAAGAATGCAGATGTGAATAATACGAATGTGATCAGATTGATCTGAATGTGATCAATCTCCGCCCTGAAACGGGAAAGGACTGGAACCTTGAAAAAGTTCCAGTCCTTTTTTTGGGCGCCTTTCTGCGGCCCATCAGACTACGGAGATAATCTGATCAGTTTGCCGGTGTCACTTTGCCACTGGCACTTGAAGACGGTGTCGACGTACCGGTATTTGCCGGCGAGGAAGGACTTTTTTCAGCAGCATTACCGCCCTCTGCACCGTTACCGGCAGCCGCATCGGCAGAACCCGGCTGGGTAATGAACCCCAGTTTTTTCAGACCGGAGCCTTTGGCCATGGAAAGCACCTGGGCCATTTCTTCATAGCGCGTATCGGCATCGGCACGAATTCGCAATTCCGGCTGCGGATCACGTTTGCCCTCATTCACAAACATTTCCCGCAAGTCGCTCAGGTTGACCGGTTCATCATTCCAGAACAGCGCACCACTCTTGTCCATGGCCAGATCGATGATCACGGGATCCTGCTCCACAGGCTTGCTGCTGACCTGTGGCAGATCGATCTTGATTGAGTGAGCCATCAATGGCGCCGTAATGATGAAAATCACCAGCAGAACCAGCATCACATCAATCAGGGGAACCATGTTGATTTCGGTCATCGGATGAGCCGAACCATTTTTCTGATCAAAGCTTCCAAAAGCCATGATTATCTCCTGTTTGTCCTATCGACCACCGCCGCCGCCACGCAGGCTGCGTACTTTGGGATTATGGCTCTCGAACTGCTGACCTGTGGTCACAAATGCATAAAGATCATGCGCAAACGCATCCAGTCTGGCCAGCATCACACGATTGCGACGCACGAATGCGTTGTATGCCAGCACAGCAGGGATGGCTACTGCCAGACCCAGGCCTGTCATGATCAGCGCTTCGCCAACCGGACCGGCAATCTTGTTGATGGTCACGCCAGCTTCTGCCATACCGATACCAATCAGCGCGTGGTACACGCCCCATACAGTACCGAAAAGACCAACAAATGGCGCTGTTGAACCGATGGAACCCAGTACAGACAAACCATTCTCGGCCTGCGCGGTTTCCTCATCGATGACTTTCTTCATTCGACGGGCTACAAATTCAGAGTTGCTGCCCAGTTCTGCCAGATTGCTGGCGCCGTAACGGGAATGATGATCACGTGCATGCAAGGCCTGATCAGCCAATCGGGAGAACGGATCACGGGCACCATATTTATGCAGATCCTGGTCCACCTGATCCAGTGACTGGGAGTTCCAGAATCGATGCAAAAACTTGTTGCCCCGTCGCGTACCACTGATATTCATCAGCACTTTGACCACAATGAGATACCAGGTCACCAGCGCCATCAGCACCAGAATACCAAAGAGCGTTTTGCCCACGATGTCACTCTGGAGCAGAAAATCCATGATGCCAGGACTATGTGGCTCGGTGTCGGGCACCGCCTGCGCAAGCGCAATAAATGAGGATGACAGCCATTGGGTAGTCATGATGAATAAATTCCTTTATTGAAAAACAATAGGTACATCGGCAATGGATTCACGAGGAACGCCATTTTCTGTATAAGGTCGGAAACGCGCGCGTCTCACGGCACTGAGAGCAGCTTCGTTGAGCGAATCATAAGGCAGTCCTTTCTGCAACGACACACTCTTGACTGAGCCGCCAGTCGTAATATGCACGCGCACCAGCACGGTGCCCGTCTCACCGCGCATTTTTGCAGCACGCGGATAGGTAGGCTTAGGCTTGACCAGATAACTGACCGACGAGACAACCTTGGGTGCAAGATTCGTCTGCCCGCCTGATGGGCGCGATTCCGCACCGTTGGGGACCCCCACTGGCTTGAGCGAAATATTCCGGTCAATCTTGATATTGGACAGATTATTCGCAGGCTGCACCGGCTTGGGTTCAGGACGAGGCTCGGGTTTGGGCTTCGGTTTGGGTTTTGGTTTTGGTTTGGGCTTCGGTTTCGGCTTGGGCTCTGGTTTAGGCTCAGGCTTGGGCTCGACTACCGGTTTAGGCTCAGGCTTGAGCTCATAAACAGGGTCCGGCACCGGTTCAGGCGGCGGAATGATTTCTTCAGGTGGTGGTGTTGGTTCAGGTTCGGGCTCTGGTTCAGGCTCCGGCTCGGGTTCTGGTGGTGGTGGCTGGACCTCGGGTTCGGGTGCAGGCGCCACTTCTTCTCCTTTGGGAGGAGGTCTTACAGGTTCGTCGATAATCGACACCATGACGGCCTCTTCCTGCGCTTTCACCAGGGGGGGTGTAAGATCCAGCGTACCCAGCCACGCCGCACCCGTCAGGAGAGCGAGTGAAGCGGCAAGGCCTGTCAGCCGAAAGGACAGTGGTACCGATGAAGAAGTTTGTGATACGTTAAACATGCTCAATTTACGTGCCTTGTAAAGGCAGTTACCGCAGATAGCCGACCGCGCAGACGACGCCCAAGTCTGTCAAAAACCCGGGTCGGCAAACCGCAGCCGTGAACGAAAACCAGGGCTATCTGCAAATCAGCCTTCCATTGTAATAATAACTATTCTCATTTTCAATGAAAATATCACAATCGAACGAATCAAGTTGCAGCCTTGTTGCGATAACGTGATGAGGCAGTCTGGAGTGTGCGGCTTGCGATAACTCTGCCGCCGTTGAGGAAAATCTGCCGGAAAGTAGATTTGTATTAATTTGTAAGCATAACGTAAGAAACACCAGCAAATCGCAGATTCGTTGTCATTCACCCACAACGCGGGAGTCCCTTTCACAATCGACAGACGAAAAAATACCGCCCGTAGGCGGCATCTTTGTCACAGCGCAAATATTATTTGGCTGAAACTTCTTTAGCCTGAGGACCTTTAGGGCCTTCAGCAACCACGAAGGTCACTTCCTGGTTTTCCTGCAGTGATTTGTAGCCTGTACCGATGATGTCTGTGTGGTGCACAAACAGATCTTTACCACCTGAGGCGGGCTTGATGAAACCAAAGCCTTTCTCGTTATTAAACCACT
>JAFAGQ010000289.1 GCA_023422555.1 Pseudomonadota bacterium | reverse complement strand
GATCTGCGCCGACCACTACTGCACTCATATTACCAATCATAGTTTTCTCCATAAAAACTGGATTGATTATAAATGAGAATCATTATTATTAGCAATGTTATTTTTTATAAATTTATTACTGAAAGTCTGGATTCATTAAAAAAAGTGGTCTGCCTAGGGAAAGTCCCGAATGGTTAAATAGCACGGCTGCGCCTAGAATTAAAACACTTGTTTAAATCACGTGTTTGATTATGGCCTCCAATCGCAGTGAAATCACTCGCACCGCTTTACTGAATGCCGCAGAAACCCTCTTCGTAAAAAGTGGGTACGATGCGACGTCTCTGCGGCAAATCACGTCGGCAGCCAAGGTGAATCTGGCTTCGATCAATTATCACTTTGGCAGCAAAGAAGAGCTGGTTCGCGCCGTGCTGAAACGTCGTCTGGAGTGGATCAATCGCGAACGTCTTCGCTTGCTGGATGAACTGGAGAAACGGGCCGCCCCCGATCCGGTCAAACCCTCGCAACTGGTAGATGCGTTTTTCGGAACGCTGCTGCGACACGCTTCCGATCCGGAACATGATGCCAACATTTTTATGCGGCTGCTTGAACGCACCATGACGGACCCGTCCAATTTTATCAAGACGCTGTTCGCCCATGAATACGCTGAAGTGGTAGACCGCTACAAAACCGCTTTTATCCGGGCCATGCCCGACGTCCCCGAAACCGAAATCATCTGGCGCTTTCATTTCATGCTGGGTGCTACATCCTATGCGATTGCGGGGATCAATATTTTGCAGGGCGTTCTTCCCAACATGCCTTCGTCGCTACCCGATGAAAATGTCTACGATGAACTGCTCCTGCCCCGTCTCATGAGTTTTCTATTAGGAGGTCTGCGTGCCCCTCTCCCAACACATTAAAGCGTTCCGCAAACGTCACATCAGCCGGCCGCTGCTTGGCAAATTCAAAAAAGTGCTGCCATCCATGTCAGACACTGAACGAGATGCCATTGAGGCGGGTACGGTTTGGTGGGATGCACAGCTTTTCAGCGGCAAGCCCGACTGGTCTGTGCTACAGCAGTATCCGAAGCCCACGCTCACTCAGGAAGAACAGGCGTTTCTTGATAACGAAGTCAGGCACGCGTGCTCGCTTGTGGATGACTGGAAAATCACCACCGAAGACTTCGATCTGCCACCAGAGGCCTGGGAATACATCAAGAAGAATCGTTTTCTGGGCATGATCATTCCTAAATCCTACGGCGGATTAGGATTCTCTGCGTTCGCGCATTCCGAGGTCATGACGCGTCTGTCAACCCGCAATTCGGCTTTGGCCGTTTCTGTCATGGTTCCCAACTCCCTGGGACCTGGCGAATTGCTCGTGCACTATGGAACCGAAGAGCAAAAGAACCACTACCTTCCCCGACTGGCCAGCGGTCAGGATATTCCTGCATTTGCTCTGACCAGCCCCTGGGCGGGCTCCGACGCTGCGGCCATTCCCGACAGTGGCGTTGTATGCATGGGCGAATGGAACGGCGAGCAGGTTCTGGGCATGAAGGTGTCATGGAACAAACGCTATATCACGCTGGCGCCCGTCTGCACATTGCTGGGTCTGGCCTTCCGACTGTTCGATCCTGATGGCCTGCTGGGTGATAAGAAAGATATCGGTATTACCTGCGCGCTGGTTCCGCACGATCATCCAGGTGTGAAAATCGGACGACGTCATTTTCCGCTGAATGCCATGTTCATGAATGGTCCGACGCAAGGCGAGGATGTTTTCATGCCCCTGGACTTTATTATTGGTGGACCGGCCATGGCAGGAAAAGGCTGGCGTATGCTGATGGAATGTCTGGCTGCCGGCCGCTCCATTTCCCTGCCCTCATCCAACGTTGGCATGTCGCTGATGACGGTCAGATCTGTGGGCGCCTATTCCCGGATTCGCAAGCAGTTCAATCTTTCCATTGGGAAGTTCGAAGGAATCGAAGAGGTTCTGGCACGGATGGGGGCCTACACCTATATGAGCAATGCCGTGCGCGTCATGACAGCGGGCGCCATTGATCTGGGTGAGAAGCCATCGGTTATCTCTTCCATTGCGAAGTATCACGTTACCGAGCGTGCCCGGGTCGTGGTGAACGACGGCATGGACATTATCGGGGGCAAAGGCATTTGTCTTGGTCCATCCAATTTTCTGGGACGCGCTTACCAGCAGATTCCTGTCGGCATTACAGTGGAAGGCGCAAATATTCTGACCCGCAGCCTGATCATATTCGGCCAGGGTGCCATTCGCTGCCATCCATATGTGCTGAAGGAAATGGCTGCCGTAGCCGAGCCTGATCAGAAAGTGGCGCTGGACAAATTTGACGATGCCCTGTTCGGACATATCGGCTTCGCGCTCAGGAACGGATTCCGTTCGTTGTTCAGCGGTCTTTTCGGCGCCGGCATTCTTGGTGTGAAGGCCGGCACATCGGCTGCCATGCGCCCCTATTACGGACAGATCACAAGACTATCGTCTGCGCTCGCGCTCAGTGCCGATATCGCCATGCTCGTGCTGGGCGGAAGCCTGAAAAAACGCGAAAAAATTTCAGCGCGTCTGGGCGATGTTCTATCTCAGCTTTATCTTGCATCGGCAACGCTCAAGCATTTTGAGGACCAGGGTGCCCAGCCGGATGATGCTGCGTTCGTACACTGGTCGGTTCAGGACGCACTTGCCAAGGCCCAGGAGGCATTGCTGAGCGTCTATCGCAATTTCCCCAATCGCGCTGTAGGCACTCTGTTGCGCCTGGTGGTTTTCCCATGGGGCGGTGTTTTCAAACGACCCAAAGATCGCCTGGATAGGGAGATTTGCGAACAACTGATGAAACCAGGGAAGGCCCGTGACAGGCTCACCGTCAGTTGCTATCTGCCCGACAGCGAAGACGATCCCATTGGTGTCATTGAAAAGGCGCTGGATGCCACGTTGCGCGCAGAACCTATCGACGCCAAGATTCGTGATGCCGAAAAACGCGGCGTATTTGATGGCAGACCGGCAGGCAATGTTCGTGACATCACCGATCTGGCACACCAGATGGACCAGATCACCGATGAGGAATATGCCGTGGTTCGTGAACGGGATCGCCTGCGCGATAAGGTCATTCATGTTGATGACTTCCCATTTGATCTTGGCCTGTCCAGAATGCGTGCAGATACATCGGCCTCTACTTCAACAACCCATCCCTCCAAGGAATTCTGATCATGACCTTCAAACCTGTTTATATCGTTGATGGCGCCAGAACCCCTTTCCTGAAAGTTCGCGGCGGACCCGGACCCTTTTCTGCCGGTGATCTGGCCGTACAGGCAAGCCGTGCACTCATGCTGCGCCAGCCTGTTGAAGCCACCGCCCTGTCCGAAGTGATTGTAGGCTGCGCAGCGCCTACCCCGGATGAAACCAATATTGGCCGCGTCGTTGGCCTGCGCGTAGGTACGGGTTACCGTGTTCCCGCATGGACAGTCATGCGCAACTGCGCATCGGGCATGCAGGCGCTGGATTCAGCCTGCGCCAATATACAGACAGGCCGCTCAGACCTGGTACTTGCCTGCGGCACCGACGCGCTGTCGCGCGCTCCCCTGCTCTTTTCCGATAGCATGGTCCGGTGGCTGGCCAAATGGAATGGCGCAAAATCAGCCGGTCAGAAACTGG
>JAFAGQ010000250.1 GCA_023422555.1 Pseudomonadota bacterium | reverse complement strand
CCAGGGATTGCCGCTGCCGTCCCGATGGCCACTGCGGCCGTGCCCATCATGGCATGATGCAGTTTTCCCATGGAAAGTGCACGCACCACCAGATCGATATCGCCTGCGCCAATTTGCTTGCCACTGGAGGCGGTATAGTCTGACGGTTGTGCGACGAAGGCGACCTTGGGCGTATGCTGCCGCTGCGCAGCCTGTTCGATATTTTTGATCAGACCCATACGCAAGGCGCCGTGGGCACGTATGGTCTCAAACATGTTCAGCGCTTTGCTGTCACTATTGATGGCGTCCTGCAGTTCCGTCCCGGTATAACCGATGTCCTGTGCATTGACGAAAATGGTCGGAATGCCGGCATTGATCATGGTTGCCTTCAATTGTCCCACACCGGGTACGTCCAGATCATCAACCAGATTGCCGGTAGGGAACATGGCGCCGTCCGCGCCTTCTTCTTCCGCTGCCGGATCCATGAATTCAAGCTGAACTTCGGCGGCAGGAAACGTGACACCATCGAGTTCAAAGTCGCCTGTTTCCTGAACGGCGCCGTTAGTGACTGGCACATGCGAGATGATGGTTTTGCTGATATTGGCCTGCCAGATACGGACGGTCGCCACCCCATTTTGCGGGATGCGATCAGGCTCAACCAAGTCGTTGCTGATGGCAAAGGATCCTACCGCAGCGGACAGGTTCCCGCAATTGCCACTCCAGTCGATAAATGGCTTGTCAATTGACACCTGGCCAAACAGATAATCCACATCGTGATCAGGACGACTGCTTTTGGACAGAATGACAATCTTGCTGGTACTTGACGTAGCACCTCCCATCCCATCGGTGTGCTTGCCGTAAGGATCGGGACTGCCGATCACCCTCAACAGCAGCGCATCGCGGACAGCGCCCGGAACCTGCGCCGCTTCGGGCAAATCTGTCAGATTAAAAAAGACCCCTTTGCTGGTGCCGCCACGCATATAGGTCGCGGCTATTTTGATCTGTGGTGCATGATTCATGTTTTGTTCCTTTAACGTTCCTTAGCCGGCAACCGCTGATTCGATGAAGTCCTGCGCGAAGCGTTGCAAGACCCCGCCTGCCTCGTAGATCGACACTTCTTCGGCCGTATCCAGGCGACAGGTCACTGGCACCTCGACGCGTTCGCCCGTTTTCCGATTGATCACGAGGGTCAGGGTAGAGCGGGGCTTGGGCTGACCAAGCACATCATACGTTTCAGTGCCATCAATATTCAGCGTCTGGCGGTTGACGCCGGGCTTGAACTCAAGCGGCAACACACCCATGCCAACCAGATTGGTGCGGTGAATGCGCTCAAAGCCTTCAGCAACAATCACTTCAACACCTGCCAGACGTACTCCCTTGGCCGCCCAGTCTCGTGAAGAGCCCTGTCCATAATCTGCGCCCGCCACAATAATCAGGGGCTGCTTGCGCTCCATATAGGTTTCAATGGCTTCCCACATCCGAACCACCTTGCCTTCAGGTTCTATGCGAGCCAGCGATCCCTGTTTCACTTCACCATTCTCCTGCACCATTTCATTGAGCAACTTGGGATTGGCAAAGGTTGCGCGTTGCGCAGTCAGATGGTCGCCTCGATGGGTCGCGTAAGAGTTGAAGTCCTCTTGCGGCAGGCCCATCCTGGCCAGATACTCGCCCGCCGCGCTGTTGGGCATAATGGCGTTGGAAGGAGAGAGGTGATCGGTCGTGATATTGTCACCCAGCACGGCAAGCGGTCGCATGCCCGAAAGCGTACGCTCGCCGGCCAGCGCGCCTTCCCAGTATGGCGGACAGCGAATGTATGTACTCTGTGGTCGCCATTCGTAAAGCGGATCAATGGATTCACCTTGCTCTACGCTGGCCGCAAACATGGGCTTGTATACCTTGCGGAAGTGCTCGGGCTTGACGCTGCTTGCCACAATGGCATCGATTTCCTGATCATCCGGCCAGATGTCTTTGAGTGTGACGGGCTTGCCGTTCTGATCAATGCCAAGAACGTCTTTTTCGATGTCAAAACGAATCGTGCCGGCAATTGCATATGCTACGACCAGCGGTGGCGATGCCAGGAAAGCCTGCTTGGCGTAGGGATGGATGCGACCGTCAAAATTCCGGTTGCCTGACAGTACGGCCGTCGCATACAGGTCGCGGTCAATAATCTCCTGCTGGATCACCGGGTCCAGGGCGCCACTCATGCCATTACAGGTGGTACAGGCGAATGCGACGATACCAAAGCCCAGTTTCTCCAGCTCAGGTAAGAGGTTGGCCTCTTCCAGGTAAAGCTGCACCGCCTTGGAACCTGGCGCAAGCGATGATTTGACCCAGGGTTTACGTGTCAGTCCCAGTTTGTTGGCATTGCGTGCCAGCAAACCCGCCGCAATCACGTTGCGCGGATTACTTGTGTTGGTACAACTGGTAATGGCAGCGATGATGACCGCCCCATCGGGCATCAGGCCGGGCTCATTTTCCACGATCCCGGTAATGCCACGCGCAGCCAGTTCTGTGGTTGGCACACGTCGATGTGGATTGGACGGACCGGCGATATTGCGCACGACCGATGACAAATCAAATGTCAGCACACGCTCATACTCAGCCGTTTTCAGGCTATCGGCCCATAGACCGGTTTGTTTCGCATAGGATTCCACCAGCCTGACCTGTTCGTCGTCCCTGCCGGTCAGCTTCAGATAATCAATCGTCTGCTGATCAATATAAAACAGTGCTGCAGTCGCACCATATTCGGGCGTCATATTTGAGATGGTCGCGCGATCACCCAGCGTGAGGTGCGCCGCGCCTTCACCGTAAAACTCAATATATGACGAAACGACTTTCTGGCTGCGCAAAAACTCGGTCAAGGCCAGGACCAGATCGGTAGCCGTGATGCCCGGCTGCAACTGTCCTGTGAGTTCGACGCCGATAATGTCCGGCAGGCGCATCCACGAGGCGCGTCCCAGCATGACGCTTTCTGCCTCAAGACCACCTACGCCGATGGCAATGACGCCCAGCGCGTCAACATGCGGCGTATGACTATCGGTGCCGACCAGCGTATCAGGAAAGGCCACGCCATCACGTTGGTGAACCACGGGTGACATACGCTCCAGATTGATCTGGTGCATGATGCCATTGCCCGGTGGAATGACGTCGACATTCCTGAACGCTTTTTTGGTCCAGTTAATGAAATGAAACCGGTCATCATTTCGGCGATCTTCGATGGCACGGTTCTTTTCAAATGCATCTTTCTCAAAGCCTGCGTGCTCGACCGCCAGTGAATGATCCACAATCAGCTGTGTGGGCACCACCGGATTGATCTGCGCAGGGTCGCCACCCTGTTTGGCGATGGCCTCGCGCAATCCGGCCAGATCAACGAGCGCAGTCTGGCCAAGGATGTCGTGGCACACCACTCTTGCGGGAAACCATGGGAAGTCCAGATCGCGCCTGCGTTCAATCAGCTGTTTGAGCGAATCGGTCAGCGTGGCTGGGTCACAGCGACGAACCAGATTCTCTGCCAGCACACGCGACGTGTACGGCAGCGTGTCGTAGGCGCCCGGCTTGATCTCATCGACCGCTGCGCGCGCGTCGAAATAGTCCAGGCGGGTGCCGGTAAGGGGCTTGCGGTATGCAGTGTTCATAACAATCAGCGCTTATCCAGTGGAACGAATGTCTGGTCTTCGGGCCCTGTGTAATTGGCCGTTGGACGAATGATTTTATTGTCGATGCGTTGCTCAATAATGTGGGCAGACCATCCGGCAGTCCGCGCGATCACGAAAAGCGGCGTGAACATCGCGGTAGGCACGCCCATCATGTGATATGACACGGCAGAGAACCAGTCCAGATTGGGGAACATTTTCTTGATATCCCACATCACGCTTTCCAGGCGCTCGGCAATATCGAACATTTTCGTGTTCTTCTGTG
>JAFAGQ010000205.1 GCA_023422555.1 Pseudomonadota bacterium | reverse complement strand
TACCCTGGAAATGTCCCCTTATGATTTGAGCAAAGGTCGCATTACCTTCCGTCATATTGCTGGTCGTGCGCCTACAGGCCCCAGCCACCCACGTCGTCGAAACTAAAAAATTCTTAACCTGCCTTCCATCGGGAAGGCGGGCGCGCTGGCTTGCGGCCAAAAATTGAACGAAATGATTCGCCCAGGCCAGCACCAATAAATTTTATGTTAGAATTTCCGTCTTCCTAAGACTGCCGATATAGCTCAGTTGGTAGAGCAGCGCATTCGTAATGCGAAGGTCGGAGGTTCGACTCCTCTTATCGGCACCACGGCATTGAAATCCGTTGATAAAATAAAGTCAATAACTATCAAAATCAACGGTTTACGCGCACACATTGAAATTCATTGATGCTATATTATCAGCATATTTCAATAAAACTCCCCAAAACTTACCCACACAACTCCCCACGAAATGGCAAGCATCCAGAAAACCGCGAAAGGCTTCCGTGTCCAATTGTCTATCAAGGGCGTAAGGAAGTCCGCGACCTTCCCCACCAAGAGGGAGTGTGTAGCCTGGGCTGCTGACCAAACTCGTCTGATCGAAACCCCCACATACAAGATCAACTTCGGCGATGCGCTGAAGGAATACATGAAAAAGGTGAGCCCAAAGAAAAAAGGCCGCCGCTGGGACGAAATCAGAATCAATGCGTTCCTGAAGAACGATAAGCAATTATGTGACAAACTGATCGGCGACATAACGAAAGCTGATATAGCAGACTGGAGAGACAAGCGAGTTAAGGAAGTGGCTGACTCTACAGTGCTAAGGGAATGGTCCCTGCTGTCCAGTGTGTTCAATGTCTGCATCAACGATTGGGGCTGGCTGACCACGAATCCAATGCGTGGAGTTAAAAAGCCACAGAATCCCCCACCAAGGGAACGTCTGATTACTGATGAAGAAATCGAACAATTGGATTATGTTGCTGGATACTCTGACGACTCAGACCTGAGCACCCTCACCCAGCGAGCTATTGCCGCTCTGCACTTTGCCATCGAAACTGCGATGCGAGCGCAGGAAATACTGCTGCTGGAGTGGGATGATTTGACGGGCAGGATTGCCAAGGTGAGAACGTCAAAGACACGATCTGGCGTCCGAGAGGTACCGCTATCGAAATCTGCCATGAGAATCATTGAGCGGTTGCGCGAGGTGAACGGTAAGAAACCAACTGTGTTTGAATTAAGCAAATCTCAGTTGGATAGCCTGTTTCGCAAGACGCGAGCCAATGCCGGCCTTGATGGCTTTACATTCCACGACTCCCGCGCCACAGCTATCACTCGGCTTTCCAAGAAGCTGGATATTATGGACTTGGCCAAGATGATTGGGCATAAGAACCTATCGATGCTGATGATTTACTACCGCGAAGGTGCCGAAGAACTTGCATCAAAATTAGATTAAAATACCCGCCTAGGCCCCTAATCTGCCCACCTTGAGGAGCAGATATGAAACTCGACGAAATTCCCCCGCTTGAAAACAGCGCCCTGATAGAAATACACGAAATCAACCGGGCAGCTGTCCGCAATCCGACCGTTCATATATTACTGAAAGAGATAGCCCGCCTACGCCAGGTGGTGCGTACGATAAATTCAGACTTCGAAAGCATGCGTACTGTCTGGCAGGAAGAGATTGGCGGCTACACCGTGGGCATGAACCAAATGCGCAGGATTCTTGCGACTGAAATGCGTATCTACGGACTGCCGGAGGATCCGCGCAGGGTGGCTAACAAGGAGCGGATGCTGCAGACGCATGACGAAAAACGCTTTTTGGAGAATGTGAAAGTGCTGGATGGGGTGAGGAAGGAGGGGCGGTGAGGTGTCTGGTCCGGAGGGTTCCTGATATGTTATTTCCCATAACGGCCAGCAAAGTAAAATAGCGCCGTTGTTATTTACCGCACCACCCAAAAGTTTGCCAAATTGCGCGAACTGGTGATTTTTGGTGTTATGAAGTGGCGAAAAAAGTGGGAAAACCAAATTTCGGAACAGCGGCTCAGGTGATTCGCTAAAATAGCTACATTTATTAACAAGGCGAAACAAAAATGCATCCTGACGCGCGTAGCTATATGCAGCCAAACTGGACTTCAGAGATCAAACTTTCGACGAGCAAAGGATCTATGGGCCAAACTGAAATCACCGTATATAGAGTTTCAGATGAATATGGCAATTTAGTGGGGGATCTAAAAGTGACAGATCACACGACGTTGCGAGGCTTAACGACCGACATTCGAGTGGAATGGGAATCCAAAGCTCAAAAATGCATATTAAATTATTCTGAAAAAATCCGGCTCGCAGATTTTTTGAGAAACCAATTGAATTCAACACTGATCGCTGAAGGAAGACTCGATGACATCTTACAGAAGGCGATTGCCCGGGTCCAAGAAGCGGCCCTAAATGAAGGATTCGAGAGCGCTGGTTCTGTCACTTATGAACTTCTTCCCAATCAGACCAAATCCAATAATCCAGAGCGAATTCAATTCTGCAGCTCTAGCTTTAATGAAGCGCCCCGAGGTTAGTTCGAGTTCCTGGTTTCCACTGTATTTAGCCGCCGCATTACTCCAAAGGCAAAAAACACATAAGCAGATGTCACTGCGGCTGACTTAGAATTCCGATTAACAAACATAAGTAAATTAAGGAGTGAGCGATGTCTAGAGGGATTGTAGTAATGCCGAGGTTCTCCTACAAAAGCGGAGTCACGACCGCAGAATTGGGCGTACGTCGATCTGATTTGTCTTTCTATCTGACTTACTGGGACAGGATATTCTTACCGCAAAATCGCGCATTTCATATTCCTCCTATGTTTCCTGCAGATGCTCTCGAAGCGCTAAAAGGTCAAGATATATTATTTGGGCAAGAGGTGCAGTTTGATATGTCTCAGACAAATTGGCAGATGCCTGGCAGATTGCATGGATTTGAACATTTATCTCCTCCGAACCAATATCAAGTTTTGCTTAATTCGGCATTTACTTTGCTTGAGCAGCATGAGCCAGGTAAATGGTCTATAAGCCGGTCTGGAGGGAATACCGACGAAGATTCGCTAGTTCGACCGATAGAACGAAGCATACAGTTTGAACTGTATGACGCTCTTCCGACACCTACCGGCAATGTCCCTATACATGAAATTTTAGAATATAAGTTGACTCGCCAGGACGAGATAACTGCACTTCGGCAAACACTTGATGACATGTACTTGAGAATCTGTTCATCCAATGATATTCCTATGGCAAAATTCGCCGAATTAACACGACTCGAGTCGGCCCTTGCAGATCTCACAAAATCATCTCGCGAAAAATGGAAAGACGGGACTTTCGTTCGCGTCTTCAATGGGTTGGATATTGCGGCGATAACTGCTTTTGGCACAGCCGTAGCCAATGACAGATTTGACCTTTCAAGTACAATCGCATTAGCATATGGCGGTATAAAATTTTTCTTCACGAAATCGCCGAAGGTAGAACAACATCCAGGTCTTCAAGGACTCGGATATGTTCACAGTCTACCAGTCAATGCGGAATTGCAATCAGACATTGATTTTCCTCCGGTAACGGTTACTCATGAAGATCCAAAATTTGACGAATCAGGTGCTTTTACAACCTTTACAAAAATGACATTCTGATCCTACCGCCAATTGTGGGTAAAAATTAAAAATTTTATATATTGAAACACGCTAAACACTGCACACACATAATGTGTCCATGCCCATTTTTCTATAGGCCCGGCGGAGTCAAAGAACCACACAAGCAGCAATGTTCCTAATGATTGGGCTCCAGCTCTAAGTATTGTTAACGCGACGCCTTTCACTTCGACGATCATTGCATACCCCCTATTGAACGCATAGCCTACTCCACTTCTCATTTTCCCGCACGATCTGCCCGACGACAGGTGTGGGTGTTGCTTCCAGTTCCTTGTTGTCTGTCCAGTAGATAGACTCAGCGATCTGGCAATATTCCAGACCGACAGCCTGCCTACTTGTTCCGCACCCAGCGAGTAGCACGCTCGCGCACGGCAACATCATCCATTTGAGCCACCTCATCATTCACCTCTTGCTTGGTTTGTTGTGCGTCGGCCTGTTGCTTCGATACGGCCGTTTCCCTTTCCTGCCGTTCATCCGCCCTTCCCGTAGACCTGCCACGCAGATAAAAGCCAGCCGCAGCCAGAATAAGCGCAGCGGCGCCGGCGATCCATCCCCACACTTTTCCGAATAATTCCGTCATAGCAATACTCCCTTGGCTTTGGCCAGCCGGGCCTTACGGTCGTCCAGCCCGTTCAGCCCACCGTTGATACGCTGCGTCGCACCCGTAACGTCATCTGCCACCATCAGCGCAATAACGCCATTCTTCCAAAGCCACCAGATCGAAGCCCTGGCCGCCGTATCCGGATCAGAGCGCACCAGATCAGAGAACCGATCCAGTCCAATCCCCAGCGCCGTGGCCGCCGTATAGTGATTTGTTTTGCCGGTAAGCTGAATCAGCCCCGACCCACGAAATGCCCAGCCATCGCCTGACGCCTCCGAGCCATTGCCCAGCCGGTTTGCATAGACTCGGTTTGCGATCGCCATCGGCTTGCGGGCGTATTGTTCGGCCAGCGCCGGGGTGAAATACTTCTTGAACACCTCCCGCAGTCGCTCCGCCGAATAGTTCAGGTTTTCTTCCAGCCGCGTAAAGCCTGCGGACTCATGGCCAAGCTGGGCGATGATGTGCGCCATGACCATGGGCGTATACGGCACATATTCTGAGACCGCCTGCGTGATCGGGAAATACCACTTATCGGCCAGCGCGTCAGATAGGCCGGTCGCCTGTTTGAATTCAGCCTTGCTTATCATCTTGCCTCACCATCCTTCCAGCCACACCCAAAACCAGCAAAGCCAGCGTGATGACGTTCACCCAATCGTCGGGTATTCTGGCCTTCATCTCTTCCGGAATCGCCAGCCATGCCGTCTGTACGCTACCTGCAGCGCCCATCGCCCACACAGAAAAAAAGCGCCACGTTTGGCGCCAGTTGGTTATCAGTTTCATTTATTCCTCACTTGCAGGGATCGCCGTATAGGTCACGGCCCATATAGCATTTCGGCTCTCTCCATACGGGTTGCTGTTTAATCCGGATCGAACCGACCGGCTCTTTTGCTTTCTTTACCGCTTGGCCGGCTTGGGACGCAGCACGGCTGGCGGTCGCTGCCGCCCGTTTGGACTGAGTTACTGCCGAATCCACCTGCCCTGATAACCGATCAAGCTTTTCGACGTTCTCCGCCGCCTGATCGACAATAAGCGGCAAGCGATGTTCTATGATGGTCGCGAGTTGCTCATTCCGTGCATTAAGCTTGTCGATTTGTTTTTCTCTATTTTGGATCTCGGCGTTTTTCTCTCCGACAATACGATCAATCTGGCGGCCATACGCTTCATCCTTGGTCCGGACGATTTCGGATGAATCCCAGATGTGGTACAGCAAACCGGGACCAGCAGCGAGCATGAAGCCAAGTAGCGCAATTGCCACCACCTGAAGCACGGCTTGCTGCGTATGTGAAAGATATTTTTTAAGCATTACCGATGCCCCTTTAGTTGGTGAATCTCCGCGGTCAGCTCGCGTATTTGCTCCGACTGCATCTTGATCAATTCTGACTGCTCGGCGATTTTTCGATTGGCGGCCTCAATCTTTTCATTGGCGCTTTCCAACTGCGCCCGTATCAGAGGCAGAGAATCAAGTGCCGCCCGAAAATCAGCCTCTCTGCGCCGGTAGCCGTCGATATCTGCCAACAGCACCGTAATCATTTTGGTTTCCGCATTGCTGTTCGTTACTCGCGCTTTGATGGCAGCGAACACGTCCGGCAGAACGAACTTAACCACAAGCACTATGATCGCGATGGTCCCGCCGCCGATACCGAGCGACGTTAGGGTCTTTATTAGGTCATCCAATCATGGCTCCAAAAGAAAACCCCGACCGAAGCCGGGGTAAATGTGTATATAATCAATCCGCAATTCGATTTCGCAGCTGTCAGAGGGTGTGCAGCCGATTGCCGCCCCTGCCCAATTCATCCAGGGGCGTTTTCATTTCACGGACGAAAAAATACCCGCCGAAGCGGGCAAACCTGTCGTACGTCTGGCATCAGGCCCCAGGCGTGATGCCGTAGGCCGTCAGATAACCTTGCTCAATTTTTTCAAGCGATGCGATGTATTCAGATTTGGACATATCATCATCAAAGATGAGAGCGTGGCCAGCGTACCCCTTGAATGTACCAGCGCCGCCTGACGCTCCGAATAAGTACACCAGGCCGGAAATAAGAGGCAATGTTCTCGTTGTGTCTCTGACGACCTCTACGCCATTTCGTCTGATGGAGGTTCCTTTCGTGGCTGATAGCGTTACGCTGATGAGCTTCGGAATATTGTTCAGATAATCCGTCGCATTGTGCTGAAACCCCGCTCCACCTCCAACGCGCGTGGCTAAACCGGTAGAGGTCACATATATTGATGGCGCTGCTGTAGCGGTTGCGGTTCCACTGGATGGCCCCATAAGAAACCGGTTCCCCGTTGATACACCATCATGCTGAAAAACAAACATGAAGGTCCCGGCCTCTTGGTTTATGGTCGCATCAGGTTCCGGCAGAAAAATTCTATACCCATCCATCGTAATTGTCGGCTGGCCATTGATTCCAGCACTCGTAACAATTTCAACGCCGGTGTCAAGGTATCTCATTCGCCCGCTTGCGATGTCTCGCCATGCGGCTTCTCCTGACACGCGACGCCCATAATATTGACTCCCGGGCTGAAACCACTCTCTGACCAAGGGCGAGCCGTCCGGTTTAGAGAGGTTTGCGATGAGGCTTTCCAATTCAGTCGGAAGCGGCTGCACGCCAACCAAATCCGCGAGTTCTGGATATGAGAAGGGGATTTTCTTTACGTAGCGCATCAGAATGATTTCCTAAAGTGAACGCACCAGTCGTACAGCGGCTGATCCGTGATGATTGATTGAACGGCTGTACTGTCTCTGAGCTGGCCCCTGGCCTGATAGCCCCTTTCTTTCGGGGTTGGAAACCCGCTCAAAGCATAATCAACGGACCGAGACGCACCGGCAGCAGGAGAGGACGCCGTGACGATCCGCACAGTTGTTGCGTTCAAGAGGGATACCGAAGAAATAGGAACTTCTGCTGAACTGCCATCCCTTATAACAAAGCCCCAGTTTTCTGGGGCCGGGCTGTTAACTACGGTGTCTGTCGTGTCTCTCACAAGTGGCGGGGTAGGCACATAAAACTCCACGTCAATCGTGCGATCACCGTCGTAGGTAATATTGACAGGCTGTAAATGCCCTAAATTATGCTCCCCGAACAAACCAGAAATCCTGGCGA
This sequence comes from Pseudomonadota bacterium, assembly GCA_023422555.1. Taxonomy (GTDB): domain Bacteria; phylum Pseudomonadota; class Gammaproteobacteria; order Burkholderiales; family Burkholderiaceae_B; genus Advenella. Next base: position 49,979 of record JAFAGQ010000205.1, on the reverse strand, counting down.
TTGTGTGTCCCATTTTTTCCCCGACTATCGGAGAGCTTGGGCCTAAGTGCAGCAGATCATTCACCAGCGAATAGGAGTAATATGGCGCGGACACAAAGAATCGCCCCGGAAACTCTTGCGCTGCAAGCCACGGTGCCAAGACACCATTGACCGCCTCACCTGAGAACGTACTGGCCTGAGTGCACAGGAACGGAACATCCGCAAGCTGGCCCGTGATCGCCTTGATATCAGCACTGAAATCACTTTGCCATGTTTTGATGGAATCAAGATAGGACGTTCTAGTACTGTCAGACTCACCGTGTATGATGGGAACGCACGGGACAAAGACCTTATAACCGTCCGCTTCGGCCAGTTCTTTGATCTTTGTGAGGGCCGTCATGAAATTGTTGTAGGGGATGGAGCCTTTTGCCAGTTGAGACTGAAACCTACCGCCCCATCCAGCCGCTGCCACAACGATTTTCGGCTTCAACCCTGTGGCTTTGAATACGGCATCCCCAAAGGTATACGCCATACTTTCCATCATCGTCGCGCCTTGAGACGTGAGAGATGGATTGCGCATAGACACAAGCGGCTTAAAGTGCGTGATCGTATCGGGGTCAAGCTCAGTTTCAGCCCCAACAGCTTCTGATCCTGACGGCAGGTTGAACCTTACGTCAAGACTCACAGGCCCATCGCACATCAGTAAATTTTCAGGGTAAAGATTGTTTTTCAAAACAGCAGGTGGCTCATTGCCTTGCGCGCCAACAGAGTTGGATTGCCCAAAACTGATAATGACGATCATGAGTTTCGTGCCGCAAGGCAAAACCAATTTTGTCCCGATCCAGTCTTCACCTGTAGACAACGCAACAGGTGTTATGGCACCAATGGTGGCGCGGTTCAATGCGGTCAGCGCGTATTTCCCATTCCACTGGACACTGCCCTGAAATTGGTGAGGCGTCAAATCCATGAACGTTTCTTCGCCGCTTTCAGTGACTATCTTGACAACGCCGTCGTCGATGTAGACAGGATTTTGGGGAACCGATCCTGCGCCACCTCCGGGTGATATTGCGTCGATCCTGTTGACGAGCGCCGCTATCGCATTTGGCCCAGCGATTTCGTTGCCGTTTTCATCGAGAACAAAGTATCCGCCTGGGTCATCAAACGAAACCAAAGGCGCTCTGTCTTGTGTGGCTGTGCTACCAATCACCGGGTCAGGAGTGGGTGTAGGGGTATCACTGCTTTCGTAGTCGGGATACCGTACAGGGTAAGGAGTGTCCCGGTATCCATAGGAAATGAATCCCAAGTGGTAAACGGAGCTCGTGTCGCCTTCTTCTATTGATGACAGAGCGATGTTCACCAGATATATCGTCTCACCTTCTGTCCACGCAGATCCATCTGCACGAGTCGATATGTCCACCTCGTAAGTGACAAACTCGGGTGAATCCACACGACGCCCAGCTCCGTATAGGCTCGGCGTTGAATTAAGTGTGCCGGTTACAGACAACACGTAATCGGGCACCTTACCTGAGACTTTCTTAATCGTGAATCTAAATACCATGCCCAGGGGGCTCAGGCCTCTGGGTCTAGACGTAGACAGCCTACCCGTGCCTGCGGTACCCGTTGACGTCAGAACGATCAAGCCATTTTCTTCTGTCGCCGCGTAATTAAAGACAGAAACACCTGACGTTGCACCTGCCTCATAGATCAGCAGCGGGTTTTCAACGCCGTATTTTTCAAGATTGCTGATGGTGCTGTTCACCACCGCGACCGAATCGTCGGTATAGGAATTTGCTTCGCTCAATACGTCCGCATCCGCTAGTTCAATCCGTTCATCAACGTACTTCCGGGTCGTGCGCGCATCATTGCGAACTTCGTACTTCCCGTTCGGCTTAACCGTCAGCACACCGTCCTGAACCTGCTGCACCGTATCAAAATTCGCCGTATTTGTTGGCATGCCCCAATAGAATCCGCCTCGCCATTCATAGGAGTCGCCAGCTTTGAGTGAAAACGGCTGAGCGGACGAGAACAGGCGCGGGTAGATTTTTCCGCTGCCGTCCGGACTTTCATAGAGTGGTTTGCTTGCCTCAGTAGAGGCGCGATCACCCACGCCGAAGAATGGATCAACCCAGGAGTTGAATTCCCCGGCGACAGCGTGCTTAATGGATACGCCATACACTTCCGGATAAGACGATTTGGGGCCTGAACTGATCGGCGTACCCTCTACAATGTTCGCGCGCGCAGCCTGACTCGCCCCCCAAAGCAGATACGATGCACCGCTTGCCATGCCTGCCATGTAGCACTGACAAGCGTTATCAGCGGTGAACTGCAGGTCATACAATGCCTTCAGTATCTTATGGACAAACACTCCTTTGGGGCTGATGTTGAATGATACGTACTCTTCTGCCGCTGGCGTTTTGCTGATGGTGGTGTTCGATGCCTGCACATCCTGCTGAGTCAGAATATCGACGAATTTGCAGGTCTTATGAATATTGCGCGTTTGATCCAGACGGGTGCCATCTACGTAGATTTCCAGCAGCTTCATTTCAGAAGTGGGATCACCTGCAGTGTTTTCCGTGCCGTGTGAGCCGCCGGTATAAAGATTCGTCGGCGCGCCCGCATCGCCACCAGTGACGCGGGTAAATATCATCGGTCCAATGAAGTCACTGTCCGCTTCTGTCCGGGACGTGAGCGGCGTGTTCTGAACAGGGAAGATGTTGTTCAGGACGTTCTTGTACGCATCATCAAAGCCAAAGCCCAGAATCGTGAACGTTTGGTTAACAGACTTGCGCTGATAGCGAACGTTGTACCACTTGGAACCGGATTTATAGGCCAGGATCAGCTTTTTCGTGTCAGCGTTCCAATCAATCAATAAATCACCCTCGATCCATTCACTGTAGTCGCCCATGGTGTAGCAGGACGGATCTATGATGCTGTTGAATCCGTTATTGGTAGCGGAAGATGCATTGATCTGCGTTCCATCGGGAGGCAGTTTGTCTACGTCGAAGGAGATTTTCATACGCGTCTGGGGATCGTCTACACATGCAAATTCGAAGGTTTGAATGCCACCCTTGACGCGATCAGGGACAAGTGCCGGGCTGGTCAGGTAGGACGTGATGACCTGCTCATAACCTTCAGCCAGCCGATCTTTTGGGATGCGGTAGATGCTCACGCCGTAGTTGGCGACGCCACTGACAAGAACGCCGTTGCCGTAGTAACCAATGCGGTAGAAATAGTCATTGCGCGCTTCCAGGACATCCGCACCCACCAGACATGCCCTGAGGCTGGGATTGATGTTCTGCGGCGCCGTACCACCGCGAGCGACCGCAACAAGCGGATAATCCTTGTTTGCATTGATCGACAGCGCGTTTTCAGACAGATTGGCTTTCAGGAAATAGCAAGACGGATCGATGATGCTGTTGTACCCGTTGTGCGTCGGGTTCAGAGACGTGACAAACGTACCATCGGGTGGTAGCTGATCCACATCGACCACCAGCGTCAGGCGGATGCTCTCGGCAATAATCGCCGTGCGCATCTGAATACCGCCGGCGGCGCGGTCAAATTGGAATGCCGGTGAAGCTGTCGATGTGACCACCAGCGTTTGCGCGGTAAGATCGGACATCGGCATTTTGTAGACGGTGACGCCGTAGTTACCACCGTTGCCATTGCCGTAATAGGCCATACGATACGCGGTATCAGCCTCTACGTCCTCAATACGAGCGCCCACAAGGCCCGCATTCCACACAGGATGAACGTCGCTGGGAGCTGTGCCGCCACGGGAGACGGCTTTCATGGGGTAGTCTTTGTCTTTGTTGATGGTCAGGGCGTCGAAGTTTGTCAAGGGATCAACCGTCTTAACCCATGCCGATCCAGACCAGAGGTACAGGCCGGCGTCAGCACCGGTAGTCACGCGCCCTGCAGGCTTTGTTCCTGTTGGCGGGACAATGGCGTTAAGCTCGGTCAGAGTGCCTACGGTGTAGGTTCCTGCGGCAGATTCGGCCCTAATACCAGCAAGCGTCTTTTCTTCAACTCCCAATCGGTTCGTTTGTGTGTGACTTGTGGAGTTAGCGAACTCGTCTAGGACTTCAGAGTTATCATAAAGATCAAGCGGATGTGCGCTGGGCACCGGGTTGCCCGTATTGTAAGTAGCCATTCATGACCCCATAAAAAAAGCCACCTCGAAAGGTGGCTGATTAATTAATTCGTTAAGTGCTTACTCGTCTGGAGCAAGGTTATTGTCGTCGGCGTAAATACGCGCGTCATAGTTGACGGCAGTGACCGACACTGCATCTTTGCCATTTGGCGTCACGGCTGTGACCAGCGCCGGAAATGTCCATTTATCCTGCGGTCCGAAATAGACATGCGGCGGCTCGTGTTTGAGCGTGACGACAGGCCAGGGCGTTGGGATGGGCGCCAGAATGTGATACTCGGATGGGCCGGGGGAGGCGTTGAACGGTCCCACAAGCCGTCCATCCGGATCACGGTATGCCACGACATGCTGCGCGCCTTCTTCCCATTGCAGCGGCTCTGTGACCTGCAGCAGCGCCTGGCCACCCGACGCGGTGATCGACACCAGAATGCAGGACTTGCCGTAGCCCTCGATGTTGTCAATGAGCGGCACATAAGACAGATACCGGCTGTTGAGCGCGTCCATTTCCGTGCCGAACGAGTACGCCCATTTTCTGTACTTCAATATCCTGCGACGGCGCATACCCAGCCGCCACGCGCGATCCCGATCAACCGGGCCGATGACCTTCAGGCTTTCCATCTTTGCGCCGATATCTCCAGGGAGCAGGCATTTGACGGTTTCTTTCGTCCAGGTGTCGGAGTCCATGTACTCGACCTCCACGCCATCGAAATCGTCATTGCGCTTCGATTGCCAGGTGCGCTTGAGTGGTCCCGTCATGTTTTGCGGGGAATAGGCCTGCTCAAATACCGTGCGCGGCTCGTCTCGGACAGGCCGGATCATGCCGCGCTCGACGGTCATCTCAGCCATTCCAGCACCTAAAACTGTGTTTATCGCGTCTTTGACAGTAGTAGAGTCAAACACATGATTGAATGTGTCGCCGCGTGCTACCCATATATCGTGCAGTCGCTTCAATTCGACCATATCAATGTCGTCTGTCCCGTAACCAATTGATTGAGCAATATAGTAGAGAAACGCTGAGATATCGATCGTACCCACCGGGTTTGAAAAGGTGCCATCTTCTTGCAGGCGCGGGAGGATACGCGTTGCCACGACATTTATTTTGTTTTCGGAACCAGCCGCCACAACGCCGCCTGATTTGATTTTCAGATACAGCGTTGTCCATGGATAAGAAATACGGGACAACATCAATGATCGCATGCCATACCAGACACATTTTTCGTACGTGTTTGAGTCTGCATCACCGACCCCTTCGCGTCTTACTCGAAACTCCGGTGCCATGGACGCATGGGGTATGGCTACGGTATAACCGACATCGTCAACCGTGTTATTCGTAAATGATTGCGTCAGCGTTGTCCATGCGCCGCCTGAGACTCGATCCCGATAGTCAATATTGAGCGTAACGGTGTGGCTTTCAATTTCGTTATCAGAATTAACGATCCCCAGACCCCTGAAAAAGAAGTCAAGGTGCGTTAATGTGCAGACTTCTTTTCGAGGGGTTGCTGAAAATGGGCCGGTCCAGTCACCAGCAAACGTTGCTGTGTCAGCGTCAATAGTTGCGGATGTGGAAGAAACACTAGCGAAACCAGGCCAATCGGGATTAGGCGCAGGAACAGGATTTCCGGCATATTTTTCTACTGTAATCGACTTTGCCGATTTAGCTGTAACGATATAGTAGTGAATGCCGAACGTTTTGAATGTCAGATACTGTGTCCCAGTCGGTATAGAACTTATATATTCATCCGTGACCGGGTTTTTAAATATCATCCACCCATCGCCATTGGCGTCCAGATCCATATTCGCGACATAGGCGCCTGACGGTAAGTTAAGGGATATTGATATCCTGTCTCCAATCGAGATTGGCATAGCCTCCTTGAAGTTACCTGCCACCTGACTACGCAGACTGTCTCCAACGCCAATATTCGTCACTGTGTACGGCAAAGGCAGGGTAATGGTATTGATCTTTGATCCTACCTTTAAGCCATCTGCCCATTTTCCATCAGAAGGCGCAGTCACAGTGATATTCTTACCATTGAAGGTGTATTCGCTGGCTACTGTCTCACCGCCTGATTCTCCTGTGTATTCGGTGGATATTTCAAGGCCTGCCGAACCGTTCGATGTGCCGCCCACCTCTGGAGCCACATACCAAATGTCCTTGGCCGGATGGGTGGACATATCTTCATTGGGCGTAAAAATCCGATACTCGACCTCAGATCCAAGGTTCGCAACTGCGGTTTCTCCAATCTTGATATCGCTTGGATCAATGTCGTAGGTACCGGGGCCAACGCAGAGCAACATTTCCAGCATTTGGGTTCGAGGCTCTGAAAAGAATCGAACCGGTGGTTTTAGATAGTCCGGATACCGGATATACCTGCCGGCCAGCTCTGGTACAATTTCATTCAGCTTCGGTACGTTCGCGGTAGCAGAAGATGTTTCAAGCTGCTTGCCGCTTTGCGACGTCCCGGTCTGTTGCTGCTTGGGCGCCATGGACTTCATGATCCAGTTCATGATGGGATCAACTTTACGAATGAAGTTGACTACCCCGCCGCGTGGAATCGGGCGCACTTGCACATCGTCATCTGTCGTGACATGGGTTTTATCCCATCGACTGGACGGGACCGGTTTGCCATTTACGGTTATCGCCCGAGGCTGAATACCACGATCACGCCACCCCTTGTCATTCTCGTCAAAGAAGTCACCCAGCGAGCCTGAGAAATCCACGCACAGGGCCGGTACGGTATCAGTCAGTGCGTAAAAATGGTTAATCATGGTAGGTCACTCGGGTGTAACGGTTCTCAAATACTCGGATTGGCGTCAGGCATGGCCCGGTCGGCTCGTCCGTTTCCAGAATCCACAGGCGCCCATCAGCCTGCACCACAATGCCGACATGAACACAGCGCCGCCCAGCCCAGGCAGAAGCAATTGCCCCTTCCTGGATGGAGCATTCTTTCAGCCCCGCGCAGTCGATAATTTCTTGACAGACAGCGGTCATGGCCTCTTTATCGGACGGCGCCACATTGGAATAGGAAGGCAAAAGCGGAAGATGGAACACTTCATGGCGCACGGCTCTACATAAACCCCAGCAGTCATACTCCACTGGACCCCGGCCACCTTCGACATATCGCGTATTCAGGAATCGGATCATGTCATGTACCTCAGGCCCGGCGCATTCTCGGTGGTGTACATCTCCCGAGACCAACGCAGATTAAGCAAATCCTGATAGCTGCCTGCAAATTCCATGTCGTCACCCGCGAATTGCCCGCCGTGCAAGACCATCGTCAGAGGGCGCGTGGTCGGGTTCATGCGGTCGCTCAGAAAGTATTCGGCGAACACCAGAGTAATCACCTCATCTGCCGCAATCGCTGCATCAACCCGCTGCTGGGCCAGATCCACAATCCCGCCGGTGCCGAAACTCAATGTCTGCTGCCCGGATGTATTCTTTGCGGGCAGTGCTACAGTCAACTGGCATGCCTCGAAGGGCTGCAGCACACCATCAACACCGAAATTGAAGTCCTCAAAGCCATCGCAAAGGCGGATTTCTGGCAGTCCGGGCGTGATAATGCGCAGCGTGGCAATCGCAACCTCATCTGTCGGGGCCGATGCGTAGTAAGTGGCAAGGTCTGTCATGCTTCGGGCCACTCACGGTTAAGCGCAAGGTCGATGATGTCTGCGTAGCGGATAAAGTCAGGGAACTCTCCCCAGCCGGGGGCCAGCCTCGGGATCTCCCATAACTCGAGATTTGCAGAATATTGCCAGTGACAGATGCCATCCTGTATAGGACCATCGTACATATTTACGAACCGGCAAACATATGGCTTATCCCCCATTGGCGTAACTAACGGGCAATTGAACCAAGCAGCGCCGCTGGATATAACATCTCGGAACCACGCCTCAAATATCTGCGCTTCAGACGTCGTAAACTTCCACGATACAGATGCCACCGTCGGAACCGTGACAAAGCCAGGGCGCTGCCGAGCGCGTCCCGAATCCATCTCCGTACGCTTGAAAGTCTGAACTGGTTTTAGTCCGTAACCATTACGCTGTGGATATGGCAGGTCAGCAGGAAAATCCAAATCAGTAGCTATCATCGCCCTGCCCTTTGCAATCCATAGGTTTCTTCAATAGCTAAGGCAGCATCGCCACCACCACGGATACTGGCAACGAAAATGGTCAAATCAGTGCCTCCATTAGCATTGCGACTGTATTCAGCCTGTCCTACCCTACTCCGATCTTCGACCAAATTCACATTAGGGCGGTAATCGGACTGTTTCTGATATGCCCCATCATTCGCCGCAGCCCGCCCCGCCCGCTGCCGTGCATCGATGCGTTCCAGCACAGAGTCCAGTTTTGCGCTGGTGTTGGCGGTGGTGACGCGTTCGCCCTTTTGAAGCAGCCATGTGCCGGTTTGTGGAATTGAGTCGATACCATCGTGAGCCATACCAGCAAGGGCCGCAGCGCTCACAGCCGCAGCAAGCGGCGAAGTCACCGCCAAAGCGGCGCCCATTGCCGCAGGGGCCAAGAATGGGCCCACGATAGGAATCGCAGCAGTACTTGCGAACGCTGCCAGACCAGCTTGTAATGATGTAGCCGTCGCGTTGGCTGTCATCATTGTGGCGGCGCTGGCTTGAGTAGCCTTCCCTGTTGCCAATTGCACAGCTTTATAGATCAGCCACTGAGCTGCCATTTGGCCTAGAGCGTTCACAATCGTCCGCAACATCGATTGAGCTACATTTCTAACCGAGTCGCCAAGGCTTTCAGAATCGAAAACCATGGACTCGAAAGCTGATCCGAACGAACTTGTCATAGTTCCAAGCGCATCTGTGAATAGGTCTTTCGTCTGCTGCGCCACGTTTGCTGCTTTCTCAAGATAGTTATCCAGAGCAGCGGATGCGCCATTGACCCAGTTTGCCTCAGCTTCAGAGCGTGCGATATTGGCATTCTGAGTAATGTTTAGCTTCTGTTTCTCGTTTTGTTGAAGAAGCCGCAACCGCTCTTCATAATGCTGCTGGCTTAGAGCAGTCGATTTGACCTGCTGTGCCATTTCCAAATCAAGATATTTTTGCGCATACTCCTGACGGATATCTAATTCTTGCTGAGCGATCTCACGCTGCCGATCACCCATACCGATAGCAGCTACCTGTAAGTCAGCTTTCTCTTGGAAAACTTGCATTTCCCTCTGGAATGCAGCATAGATATTGCGTGTTTCCTGTATAGCTTTGGCGTCGGCTTCGGCCTGTTTTTGAATGGCTGATTTACCGCCTCCACTTTTCCCATTGCCACTGGCTCCACCATTCGAAGTTGGTAATGGTGGCGTACCGCCAGGTGTGCTCGGAGCGCTGGATTCTGGCAGTTTAAATGCGCCCATGAGAGCGCCAATATAATCCTTCGATAATGCAGCAGATATGGTCTTATTCCTGGTTTCGATAGCACCAGCAAGACGATCTGAATAAGGGTTTGCCAGCTCTTTCAGCCCAAATCCGTCACCGAATGTACCAATATCAACGCCGAGTTTTTTTAGAGATGCAGATAAACTATTAATGCCGCTGAATGCAGCTTGAATCAAGCCGTTAATCGCTTTGATTGCAAGGTTTACTCCGCCCACTACGGCGGCGCCCATCATATCGCCGAAGTTGCTCCAAACGAACTTGATGTCTTCGTAGGCAGCAACAAAGGAACCGATTACGAAATTGGCCGCCTGCTTGGTGATCGCGACCACATCGACACCGATAGCAGCTTTGATATCGTCACGGAATTTGTAGACCGCCACTGCTGCGGCAGCCAGTGCGCCGACCAGCAGACCAATCGGGTTAGCCAGCATTGCGGCAGTAACTAGCTTGATTGCCGCAACCAATCCGTTCGTCAGCGCCCCTGCCAACAGCCACACACCGCCGATAAGCGCTGGCGCCGCAAACCCCGCCAAGCCGGCTAATGCTATCTGAGCCACATCACCGATTGAAGGCAGTAAGATAAGAAGTGGCTGCAGAAAACTAATCAGTGGCTGAATTGCGGATGCCGCTGCTGCAAATGCCGACTCCACTAAACCACCGAAATGAATCACGTACTGTCCCGCAGTCCTGATCCCGTCAGCGAAAGAAATGACAATTCCAGCCAACGTTGATGAAACACCTGACGCTTTATCGATCGTTCCAACAAACTCTGTAATGTTCGTCTGGACTCGGGTAAAAGCATCGGCCAGTGTGGCTGGCATCTCACCCGCGCGCTCGCGTACATCATTCAGCGGCTTAATGACGCCATCTGCAATAACCTGGCTGGTAATCTTGCCTTCCGAGGCAAATTTTCTCAGACCATTGACGGTTGTACCCAATTCATTTGCCAGAGCCTGAGCAACTTCGCCACCATTGGCAAGGATCGTTTCCAGTCCATCAGCCTGCAATTTACCGACTGCCATTGCTTTTGACAGCGCATTTTGAACAGATGCAGCACGCTCCCCCCGCGTGGCAGTCAGAACCAACATATGGTTCAGGGACTCGGTGAAATCAGCAGCTTCAGCAGACGATTTACCCAATCCCTTTAACACAGCGACGTTGCGTGAATAGACATCAACCGTCTGTTGCAGTGGGGAATACGAGGCATTGGCAATATCGACAATGCGCGTCATCATATCGCCTGCCGCGCTCATGTCACCAATAGAGGCGCCCACGACCGACTGCATATCAGACCACGCATCGGCGTAATTCTTCAGCGCGTTGATGCTCAGGCCAACACCAACCATGGCGCCGACTTTTAACGCCGCAGCCCCAAGCTGGGTCATGACGCTTGTTGCTTTGCCGCCGGAGGATGCCAGCCCGTCAAGGGAGCGCTTGCCCTCGCCAGACCGCTTCGCCAGCTTATCCGTCGATTTCTCGGCAGAATCGCTGGCGCGGGTCAGATCATCAAGCGCATCGGACGCACGTTCAATGCCGTCAGCGCCATCGACGCGCAAACCCAGGGCTGCGACTTCCGTCATCGATTATCTCCTTAGCATATCCCGCGTAAACACCTTGCTCTCGCCACCTTCGTGTGAGAGATAGGCATCGTCCATTGCGCGAATAATTGACAAAAAAATACCCAGGTCAGTGCCTGGGCGCGTTGATACAAACTTTTCTATTGATGTCCACGGTATGGGCCCCGCAGCCATTCCTCGTTGCCGATCCGTGGACAGTTCCCAAAATGACTGCCAATACGCCCACTCCACATCATTCAAGTCTGGCGGAAATAATCCTTCCGGGATCTCCTGCCCGAATCGCTCGTAGTCCTTGATCTGCTGCGATGCGTTCGGGTTATCCAGACTCCAATGAATGCGGGCAATCAGTTTTTTGAGGCTTCTTTCACGAAATCATTAGCCTGATCGTCCACTCGCTGGGCGGCCTGCAAGACCATACCGGCGAACTTTTCTCCATTACGAGAAGAAATCCACTTTTGTGCGAGCTCTGGCGTGAATTCGACGGGCTTGCCGTTCTGAGTCAAACCTTTCCAGCCCTTGATAACTACCTCGGCCAGCGTTTCGCGCATGGCTTTTGCCAATTGCTCAGTAGTCAGCGCTTTGCCGCGGTTCTTCAACCGGGCAGCAGATTGTTTCTGCTCAATGGATTTTTGAGCGTCTTTCGAACTCAAGCCAATGACAAGCAGGCTCAAGCCAGGCGCGCCGTCGATGTCATCAACCCATACACCAGTATCAATCGCGTTCAGGGCTTCGTCAGAGAGAATAATTTCGTTGATATCCATTTCGTTTCCTTGTGGTTCACGGTTCAGTAGGCGGGCCAGCAGGTGAACCAAGCCTGCCAGCCCTAACCGCTCATCGCGGGTTCAAAAAAAGCCACACGCGGGATGCTATGTGGCTCTATGCTGCTTAAAATCAGACTTCTACGATGTTTGAATCGACTGCGATTGACCATGTGCGCAGATGGACTGCATTGGCCTCACCGCCCTGACGAGCGCCCGGCAGTGCCAGTCCGTAGAACAGGTCGGTTTGACCTGCTGGGGGCGCTGAAGCGGTAGTTGTGCCGGTGCCTGCAGCGGTCACCTCTACTGCTGCGCCACCAGGAGTGGTAGACACGGTAAATTCATTCGCTGTCAGCCCAGCAGAGCGAACGTAGTAGACAGTGCCTGCTGTCAGGCCAGTAGGAAGTGCGCCGCCTTCGTTTGAGAACACGATAGGCTGACCAGCAGACAAACCATGCGCGTTCCAGGTAACCACGGCGGGATCCGCTACAGAGACTGTTACCGTAGATGACGGCATGCAATCAGCACCCCATTCGATCTTGAATTGATAAGGCACGCAGTCTTCGATTGCCTCTTTGAATTTGATCTGACCTGGGTCATTCGCCATAGGCACGAATTGATTTTCCATGGTCCCGCCGTTCTTGGTCGTTTTGAACTTACGGACACGGTTCTCATTGATCAAAGATTGCTCGCCAACTTCCTGCGTATCGCCAATAGCGCCCGCATTCGCCCAGCCATCAATTTCTGTCCATACCGCGTCCTCAAAGTCGGCAGCCGTGACTGTGCCTTTGGCGGTAACGCGATTACCGATATAGAGTTTCGATCCTGCGATCGGGTATAAACTTGCCATTTGGACGCTCCAATAAAAAAAGCGCCCCGGAGGACGCATAAAAAAACCGCCATTTGGCGGTAGTTATAAAATTCGTTACTTCTTCAACTTAGCCTTGATGGCTTCGGCGGATCCTGTCTTCTTCTTCAATCCGACAGCCTCAACCACTCCAACTGCGACATGCTTTGCCGCTGTTCCGACCTTCGCCTTAAATAAAGCATCCCGAGCCATCTTTCGCCGGGCTTCACAATCTGGGCACATAATTCTCTCCATTAAGCAAAACAGCGCCACGGTACGCGCACCGGGACGGTCCAGTAGCCGTTGTCCTCATATCCTTCTTGGACATGCGGATAATCCGTGACAGATACACACACATTGCCATACCGCATTTCCGTACCGTCTTTGAAATGGTTCGCAATCGTGGCTCCGATCTGGTCGTATACAGAAACATCTTGCCCCAGCGGGTGCACAAGCGTGATCATCAGCGATCCGTTTCGATCATGAGGCTTACCGGGGGCGATCAATATCCGCGTCGGCGACACGCTCACACGCCCGATGCGCAGGTAAGGCAGAAGCGTTGTGTCTGTGTGCGGCACTTCGAATGTCTGGCCGGGCCACGCCTTGGAGTAGGACAGCGGAAGCGACTGTACGCGACCTTTCAGAGCAAGCCATATCGAAGTTTCAGTTAGTGCGCTCATGGCCCACCCATTTCTCTAACCGCTTTCGCAACGATCTGATGCCAGCTTTGAATTGCGTGCTCCACAAAATAATCCCCTGGCTCATTGAAGACCCGCCCGAGAACATCCGCTCCAACGTAGCCATAGTTCCTTCTCCTGGCGTAAATGGCCTGATAACCAAGCCAACAAGGCTGATCTAGGCGCAATGTTGCCGTCACAAGTCCGACATTTCCACCAGCGGTCGGTGTCTCACTGGTTTTTGGCATTCCTTCCGTAGAGGCCGTCAAGGAGCGCGCCAAATTACCAGTCAGAAATGGAACATGCCCACCGTTTGGCTTAGTATTTGACATATCCTCTGCCAAAAGCTCCACGGACCTACGGCGTACAGCGGTCATCCGGACCTCGCTCTCGGAAGCCCACTTCCCTACGGTGGCAGCAAATGACGTTGCCATTATTTCAATCCCACTGAATGATCAATACGATATTCTGTGTCGCAGCCACACCTGATGTTGTGTTTCGCGCCGCCTGCTGGGTCGTGCGCGTACTGCATCTGTACTCCATCCGGGAATTCGAAGGGAGTATTCAGACCACGAACTGACTTACCGGACATAGCCAGGTGGTCTGGCCGATAGTCCTTAACCGCACCGCGCCGATGCCGCCATGTTTTGATCACTGCGCTGGCATCCAGCCCCTGAGACTGTGCCAATTGATGCCACTGCTCATCCCTGGCACCCATAACTGCATTCGCAGTTTCCGTCTCTGCAATCGTGTCTGCCCTGTCCTTGAGTAAGGCATTTTTGTATTGCCGCTCGCTGATCAGGCGTTCATCAGATGGCACCTCTGTTCCTGCTTTGAAGGCCCGAATAATTCTCTGTGCTGTAGCCTTGTTGACCCTATATCGCAGAGAGATATTGCCGTCAGCGTGTTCAATAACGAGACTTCGAACCCCATCGACTGTGCGCATCCCCTGGGTTACGGCGTCGAGACGGGCTGCTCGCGGGCCATCAAGCCCTAAAATGCCACCTGCCCTTACTGAACCGCCCATCGAACGCCCAGCCAGGTCAACAGCAATGTTCGTTGGCCCTTGACCACGCGCATATCCCGCCTCAATCAGAGCGCGAGCCGATGCAATTTGATCTTGGGTAAACCCCACAACCTTGTTTGCGACATTCTCTGCAATCCACTCTTGCGCGCCTGGGTTTGTCATTCGAAACCGAATTCCGATATCTGCGGCGCCTGACTGACGGATTTGCGCCGCAGTAGACGCCCCGGCCTTGGCGAAAACATCCGTCATCGTGGAGGAATACTCAGCCCAAGCCGCCTCATCAATATGGAGCGCAGCAATTGCAGCGGTGATATCCATCTGCTCAAGCGCATCAAGTAACGCGCGCCAGTCTACATTGCTCTGCAGGTCGTTTACAGAAGCCATGAATGCCCGCCACACTTCAGGCTCAAGGTTCTCGATCAGTTGCGCAAATTGACGCGCCTGGGCGAGTGAGGGGCGATAGGCTGCCATATCAGCCCCGGATAATGAAGCGCACTGCCGACGTAACTCCAGCAGCGGGAATGTTCTGTACGTTCAGTACCATTACCGGCTTACCATCTACTGAGAGGGTATCACCAGCGGTGTACTGAATTGATGGCACCTCAGTGATTGCGATACGATCCGATGCTACTATCACGGCGCTACCGACTTCCGTGCCTATCAGTTCTTTGCTCACTCCCCGCACTGCGCCTTTGATGGTCACCGTATGGGGAATATCTTCTACTGGGATCCAAGGTGTGTCAGGATTCGGTGTGCCGGGTACCATTCGGGTTAGGGTAATGGTTCCCTGCCCTAAGCCCCCTTGGCTGTCAGGTTTGAGCAAATCCCGCGCCATCGCCTGCATATCATCATAGAAGGCCATTTCAGATCACCCGAAATAAAGAATCGGCCCGACGTGTCATGGAACATAGCCAAGGCAGAACGAGACCATTGATAAGAGCATCGAATGGGAATCCGGGGGCAATCCGGGAATTCTCGGTCGTTTCCGTAGGGTTGAAAAACTCCCTTTCGATTGTGTCAACTTTTTCACGCTTCGTAAGCCTGCCTGGATTTGTGCCGCCATTGGACCATCCGGGCGTAACAGCCTCCAGATAAGCCGCGCGATACGATGCATTAACCCACGCAAGCGGGATCAGATCATTTGGCACGGGCTGACCATTTACACGGTGCCCAGTACGGGGCCAAGCACGCTCTTGTTCAAAACCACCTGTACGATGACTGCATTGCAGCGCAGCTTCATACGCTCCATCGACGTAATCTGACCCAATCTGACGTAGTACAGCCGTTTCCGGTGCAGTATCAGGCAATGTGAGTCCAGAGGCGGCAAGCCACGCGTTAAAGCCGGTGTCGGTTCCATATCCGGCCATGTCAGTCTGCCTTTTTGGATTCGATTTCAGACCGCAGCCGAGCCTCTTTCCACAGATGGTGCGGTTTTTCACCCGTCAATTCCGTGTATTCAGCCCGCAAAGCCTCGATATCGTCCTCGGTCTGCTTTTGGTCATCATCAATTTCGAAGAAAGCCGACTGCCGATACCATGGCTCATATCCGGACTGAAAGCCGTCAATATCAGCAGATTTCCCAGGACCAAGAGTGATCGACTTGGGCGTTGCATGGACAGTCACCGGTGAATTGAGGAGGTTCTTGATTCGCATTGTCAGTCTCGAAAATAGTAAGTGATGGGGCCGAGCGAACCCGGCCCCGCCGCATTAAGGTGCGGGTGTAACACCATCCAGATAACGGATGGTTGGGCGGAACTCAGTCAATTGACCGACACGGCCAATGCCTGGGATTGCCCATTGCAGCGGACCGTCCTGATGCACATCCAGGAACCGGTAAGGCATCGGCATTGGCAATTCCATAGCATCGGAACTGTTGCGATAACCCACTGCTCGACCTTGGCCTACCAGATTTGGTGAAGTCAGGGTCGAGGCGCCAGCCAGGAAAGGCTGATCACGGACAATCGGCGCTTGGCCGGTGCGAGACGTGTAAATGTTATTCTCCATGAACTGCTGGAGAATCGTCTTGCCAGGTGCGGTGATGCCGTACGGCGTGGTAGCGATGTACTGATACGAGAGAGGCGGCAGCAGAATGGTATTGCCAATCAGAGAGGTAAGAATACCAGTTGCATTGGGCGGGCCCATCAGCAAGCTATTCATCTCAGCTACGATTTGCTCAGGCGTTTTCAGGCCCACGCCGTTAGCGTCTACCCAATTTCGTGCACTACCGGTGCCGTTATTGGGGGATGCAACAGGCGTAACGTCTGTCTTATTGACCAGACCAGACCAGCCAGGATGACCAGCGCCATAGATCGCGGTTTCAGCATTGAAGATGTCAGCAGCCTGACGTGCGGCAATGGCTTTGCGGGCTGTCAGCGGATAGCCCGCAAATTGGGCTTTGCCCAGCTCTTCGACGTTGTAGCGATAGCCGACCGCGTACATCGCAAAATTTGCCGATACGGACAGCAGCTTAACGTCGGCCAGCGGCACGTCTTTGGCGTAACCAGACTGCCATTGAGCAGCGCCAGTCAGGTCACCAATCTGGAAGTCAACACCAGAGGCCCATTCCGGGTAATCGGTATTGACCGGCACCAGTTCGCGCCAGTTGATAAGGTCATATTCCTGTTCGAACGCGCGGCTCGACAGAACATGAGTTTGGGACCGCAGAAAGGCCAGTCCCTGTGCGTCAGTGATTTGCATGATATTTCCTCTTAGGGATGGTTAAGCTGCGGCCTCGACGGGGTCACCGCCGGGTACAACACGGATACGCAGTGGCGCAACACTATCAGCGGCACCGTCTTGGTCAAACTCAGCATTGGGGATAGGCAGATATCCAACGGCAGAAGCGCCGTAGAACTGACTATCAGCTGGGTTGTAGAATGGTTTCTGACCCTTGGTGACAGCGCCACCGATAGGTACAAAGATCACACCCTCATCAGCCACGCCCAAGGTATCGCCCACCGCGTATGTCAGGCTATCTCCGGTGGTGTTGGTGGTGATGTTTTCGCGGGTGATTCCAGCGAATACCTCGCCATCTTCCAGCGGTTTAATGCTCGCTGAACCGTCGCCAGCCTGGCCGACAACAGAAACAGGAAGGCCGAAACCGACAGGCGCAGAAGCAAACGCCGTGAAAGCATTCCATTCCTCCATATTCTGGAACTGACCTGCGCTACCTGCGTCGGGTTTGGTTTTTGGATCTGGGAAAAGTGCCATGATATTCTCTCCTTAGGCAGTCTTGCGACCGGTCATGCGGTCAACGTAGGACGATTGAGCAACCACGCGAGCATCGCCAACGTGATGTACACCGCGCGCGATTGCATCCGCTACTGGGTTACCGGGGGTAGCGTCCTTAGCGATTGCCTTGAACATGCCGGTGATTTCGGCTTCAGGGGCATCCTTGACTGCCTCATCGCCTAGTTTGGCAGCGACAGCAGCCTTGCGCAGTTCGGCGTCGGATTTGCCGGCGGGGTCAATGCTGGCGTCGATGGCTTTGACCTTGGATACCAGATCAGTGCGGGCAGCAACCAGGGCGTCCACATCAATTACAGCGGCGTCCTGAGCAGTCTTCAGATCAGCTTTCAGTTTCCCGATTTGCTCATCTTTATCTGCGATTGCGGCAGCATAGGCGGTGTTGGCGTCGGCCAGAGCCTTTGCCGAGTCCGTTTTAAACCGCTCCAGAGCGGCTACATCAGAGACAGCCACCTGGACTACGGAATCGCCCAGCGCGACCGGTTTGGTTTGATCACTCATGTGACCTCCTTTCTCGGTATTGGGCAAATCGCCCGGTTGAAAATCTTGAACGGGGACAGCGCCCCAGGAATCGCCAATTCGTGCCTGACTTCCAGCCCTGCCACGGTTGACGATAGCTATATGATTTGCGGTAATGTTCTTTTGCAGCGCTTGGTACTTAGTGCCATCAGGAGCCACACCGTCCTGCCAGACAATCTCTGTCGAATAGCCCACCGACAACTCGCGCTTGCCTTCTTTCACAGCTTGAACAGCAGCGGCATCGGTAATCTTCAGCCCCACCTTCAGATATTCGCCATCGCGCAATACTTCATCACCCGTAGTGCCAACTGCCAATTCTTTCCAGTTATCGGCATTGACAACACGACCGGGAGGATGGTCATTCGTAATAGGCAGCTTGGAGAAAGTATTCAGTGAGGCGCGTGAGAACACATCGGCTTCATCACGGTACACATTCACCACACCAAGATCAGGCCGCCCAAGTTCGGCGCCCATATACTGTTGCACGCCTGTGCGCGCTGTACGGGCATTGGCTTCGAGATAGCCAGCATCCGTGACAACAGCGTCACCAATGGCGACGGAATCAGTTATCTTGATCATCTTGTTCCTCGTTATTCGGTGAGGGAGGAGGCTGTTGCTCGGTCTCACCGCCCTCGAATTTATTCTGATCGTGCAATGAACCGTACTTTTTGATCGCTTGATCCAAGCCGGGCAGCATGCCTTGCTCTGTAAACTCGTTGACCGCCGCGTCAGACAGCGCATCCGTGGGCACGATTGGGCCAGCGGTTGATCCTGCAATCGAGCGAAGCGCGGTAGCCGTCTTGACAAAGACCTCCGCACGCTCAGATTCGGTCAGTTGTCGCAGAGGCGTCCACTCGTAATAGATTTCTTCAGGTCGTGACCCCAAAGCCTGCATCACAATGCAATCATCCAGAAGAGCCATAGCAGGCTTCATGTCGATGGACTGGATATGCCCGATTCGATCGAAATAAACACGCTCATCGCCATCACCGGACCCGGACAAGCCAACTGCAGCGCGACCATATAAACGGGTAACAGGAATGCGAGAGGCGCCAGATACAGCGTCCATGAACTTTGCCACCACATCAGGCAGGCCAGCGAAACTGGCATTTTTCTGCTCATATTCGTCAAGCTTGTCAGTAACAATGGCACCGTTAATGCCTTTCATTCTTGCCTGCAAACTCAAGCGACGCAGAACCAATTCATCCTCGTTGTCTTCCATGAGTTTGGCGAAGCCGTCAAACCGGAACACATCTACCTTTGCCTCAAATACCAGCGAAGCCATATTTGCCATCGTGGAATCGACTTGCTTAATGGCATCGAGCGTGGATTGCAAGACACTATCTCCCCAGGAATTGAAGGTAGATCGTGTATCGTCAGGAATATATTCACCTTTGAATATCACAAGCCTACTTGGGTGAATACGAATTTCCTTCCATTTATCACGCTGATTGAGTGTGTAATACTCAGGCATCCCGTAATAAACGCTGCCAATATCACGAACGATAGGCCCTGGACGCAAGGTTTGCCCTGTCAACACCACAAGAGAAATTACTTCTTTTCCTGGGGTTAGCGGGCTCTGCTGGTTTCCTTCTTTTGTATTTATGTAGATAGCTGCACCACCATACAAACGAGAGGAAATCATCGCCTCTTGAACCATTTTTTGTAGCCCGAGCCGCGTTTCCTCGTTCTCAATGGCGGTGATCTGCTCCGCTTCGGCACGCCATTTGCGCCATTTTCGCGTAGCGTCCTCTGCTGGGTAGTCGATAATGGCGCGAGCAAGCCAAGAATTCCGATAAGCCGTCAATAAGTCAAACGGCGTCAGGACCACATCGTCATAAGTTGAGTGGCTTGCCTTGTCCCGCCCCGTCCCCAAATTTGCGACGACATTCACCAGACCATCGGCTATATTGCGGATGACACCCATCAGAATCCACTCCAAGAGTACCCGGTGCGCTCAATCAGATGCGGACACGCTCCCATAATGAAAGCGTCGGCCAGGTTAGGCGACGGTATGCCGCGCTTTGCCATTTCGTCCTTCGTTTCCACCATGTCTAATCCTCGTTTGCTGTAACGTTTTCGGGGAGATGAAAGCTCAACCTTCAATTGCTCCAGCTTGCCTACGCTGCTGCTGATACTGATCAGCTCGCTAGCCTCAAATGTCTCGCCCTTTGTCACGGCGTTGAATGTGTTTCGCAGCCGATCGGCCACGTCCTGCCAGGCCTGAGCCTTCAGGTTTTCGAATTTCTCTTTGTTTGTGATCTTTGGCGCGTACTCATGATCAGGGTTGATCACGGCCCCGCCGGCATTGAACTTGTGATAGCCCTTCTTGACCTTCATGTCGGCCAAGGTCGAACCAACATGAGCCCCTACGCCTATGCTGTCGTAGATCAGGCTTCCGTTCTGCACATGAGCCCATGCCCGCTTGGTGGACTGGTTAAGTTCATCCTCTGGCGCCGCCCACTCGTCTATCTCAGAGCAGATTGCCCCGTTGAATATCGCGCATGCGTTCTTGTCTGACCCGGAATCGGCTACGTCGTATCCGACCGTTCTGGCCCCAGATAGATCAATACCCAATTTCGCGTGAGCGTCGATAGCCGCTTCAATCCACGAAAATTTGATTACCGCAGCATCGTCGCTGGATTTCGGTTCGCCCAGGTAAATATGCCTGTAGGTGTCCGGGTCCACTTCCTTCATCCGCTCGGCCTTTTCGCGGGCCGTGTCAGATAAGAATGGGTTATCCAGATAGTTAATGTGGCGAATTATGCATTTATCGCCGAGAAGCCCCGGCAGCTTCGCTTGGACAAAATCTGTTATCAGGTCAGGATTCCAAAGGATCCAGATTTCAGCGCCCTCTTTCCGGATTGTCGGGTCGATCACTGACCACTGTTCCTCGGTCAACCCCTCGCCTTCCTCGATCCAACAAATGTCGACGCCTTCCGTGCCCTTGATATCTTTCAGGTTCCGGGCAATGCCGTAGAACAGGAATTCCGAGCCAGTGACCTTATGCCGTATGGTCGAAACGCCTATATCGAATTCGTCCTGCCACCCCGCCGACTCGATCTTTTCCCGCACCACCGTATAGACAGAATCCGCAATCCGATTCTGGAACTGGCGTATGCACATGAACCGCAGAGAGTAGTTACGCGCCAGAAAAGCTGCCATACCCCCCGCATCCTGCGTCTTGGATGAGAACCGGCCACCCTTCAGTAATTTGTACGGCTTCCGGGTCCGCCAGAAATCAGCTAGCGCCGGATTCAGCCTGTACATGCGAGTCCTCGTAGAAATCATCTAAGGTGCGCCCGCGCATACTGCCATCAGGGTTACTGATTTCCAGCTTGGTCGCCTCGGCAATCCCGTAGGCTTCGCGCTCCATCGTGACCAGAACCTTCAGAGCCTCAGCAAGTTTTTTCGCGCTATCGATCCGGCCAGCAGTGGAAGTGACACGCTGAAATGCGCGCATCAGCCCATCAGCGGAATCGTCCTCGCCTGCAAGCGCTGTCTCTAGCTGTTCAAGCAGATCGATGTTGTCTGTCTGTATTTCTAGTTCGTCCAGCAACTTCATAGCCAGCGATCGAGCGCGAGCAATATCACGACGGTGCGTCGTTCTAACCTCTGCGATAACCTGGGCGTTTGCCTCGATGACCGCCTTTTCCGTGCGTACCTCGGTGCGTACCTCTTGTTTGCGTACCAGATCATCTGCTTTGGCTTTGATCTTCGGCTGCAGGTCACGCACCCAGTCATCACGCTTGGCACGTTTCCGTACGGCACCTTCGGTAATACCCTGGGATGATGCTATTTCCCTGACTGACAGCAGGCCAGCCCGGTAATCCGCTTCAATACGTTCCCAGTCTGGCGCTGCCTTTTGATTTGGCTGCGCCATGCTATTTCCTTGGTTTTATGTCGCCCAAAAAGAAAAAGCCGCCTGATGAATTAACACCAAGCGGCTTCTGAGTTGCCGTTTCCGGCTAGAGGAGACAATCAATAATTTATTTCAATATGTAATAAAGGAGCTACAATAAAACTCCTTTCTACATAGGAGAAGACGCGATGAGTCAAGATAGTTTTTATGATGAGCAAACGCGGTTAGGAACCCAGAAAGCAATTCGGAGTCTCCTGGACGCATCCAAAACGTATGCCCGCAATTATTCCAAAATGAGTACGGACGACAGAGAGGCGAAAAACCACTTAATCCAAAGTATTGAGTCGTTGAGCAAAGCAGTGGAATTATTAACGAACCAAATGAAATAACCATAAAAAAGCCCCGTTTCGGCGGGGCGATTTGTATAGGCGCAATATCTCAAGCGCTATTCTCCCGCTTTTGCTCCCGCTTTTCAAGAACTCAAACTCCCGCTTTTCCATGAATATAGTGCTTGTGATCCGTTTCTTTCACGCGGACTGATGTTAACGCTGCCGGTCTGAGACAATTGCTCAAGCACAACACGCGCCTGCTTTCTGATCGCTTCCTTATCGCGCTTCTCGCGCGCCCTCGGATTGACGTAATTTACAATCTCCTGCATCCGAAAAGGACGACCCGGGAACGGCTCCATGAGTTCGATAATCTGATCCGCTAATTTCATCGGTCTCTCCATGTGGTTTCAATTTCAATTTTCATGTGTTCCAGACGGTTTTTGAAGTAATGAACTGACATGCCCAAAACCCGAGAGGCTTTTTCGTGCCGGGCGTTGTCAGTCAAATTCCCGTACTTATGCCGTCTGGTGTACTCCGCTTGGAGTATCCACTGATCCCGCCGAGCCAGCTTCTTGTAGTATTTATCAACATGAGCGTGCATCTTCCAGTTGATTGGTGGCGGATCTTCGGAATCATCATCTGGTTCTTTGTGATGGATGGAAGGAGGCACATACTCGCCTTCAGCCGAAGCACATCTGCGGGGTGGTAGAGGATGGGGATACGAACCATCCCATTCACCGCGGGCCCATTGTCTTAAAATCTCATCTGCTGTCATATTTTCCTCGAATGGGTTTGCCGGCTTACGGTCTCGGCGTAGTTCACTGATTTCTTTCTCTTCCACAATAAAGGCGGGATTTCTATACATCCACGCTGGGTATGCCATCACACATCCCCCTGCTTATGACAAACCTGCTCAATACACGCCCTGTCCTCTGGATCAATTGCCAGCCACACATCTGACTCGGACGGTCGCACGCCCTGGTGCCGAACGCGCCATGTGTGGATGTCCTGAACAAAGAAGTGCAATTGGCCGTCCTTATGCCGCTCGATAATTAGGCATAGAGATTGTTTTTTCGGTGCGCAGACACCTGATTCCGGTTCGATATCCAGCAGCTTTCCTTCTGTTGGACAACTTACGTACCCATCCTCCCGCATCGCATCCTCCGCCTCGCCCAGTCCCGGGCCGTGGTGGGGGATGGGCTGGGCCGTGGTGGGGGATGGGCTGGGCCGTGTCTGGTTTTCTGAAATGCTTGATCACTGCCTTCGATACGGATGATTCCGGATCAGACAGCCTTTCAGCCATCAATCGCTCGATTTCGTCCCGGTACTCACGGTCGGATTCGCCAGACTCTTCCCGCTCCTGAACCTTTTTGAACTTGTCGCTCATGAACTCGAGCGGGCCTTTAAGCTTATTCCATTCATCTTGAAATTCTTTGATAGCGTCCTGCTTGCGCTCTTCGTCCTCCCGATACTCCCTGATCTTTCCCAATGCCTCGGATAGCTGGCTTCGCAGCAATTTATTTTCAAGTTCGGCCAATTTCGAGGTGCTCGCATCCAAAGCCTCCAAACTTTGAACAAGCTTAATATCCGAATCGCCTGCATCAAATCTGTACCCGTCATCAAATACGACCTGCGCAATCATCTTCCCAGTCAACCACTGCTTTCTGTGTCTGATTTCCATTATTTATCCCCCATCGAATCTACGATTTCGTCGATTAGTTTGTTCATTGCGAGCGGGTTTTTCCCTAACCTTGCGCGGATTATTGTTTCGATGAGCAACGATCTTGTCGCCCCAATCTCAGCGCTAATTTCATCCAGAAGCAAAGTAATGTCATGGTTCAGGGCGATACTAAACTGAAATCTTTTTTCATCGGTTGAAAGCTTTGGCCTGCCGACTTTCCGTTTTTGATCAGTCATCCTTCCCACCTCTCCATTGAATACCGCACAAAATTGACATAGCAGGACAAGAGATAGCCAACTATGCAGCCGAGTAAAAATACTAGTAGGGTCATTTGGCTGCCTCCTGGCATGTTGATTCGATCCTGATCCGAGTTTCCGGTGTCAGCCCATACCGCTTCCAGCAGTGAATATCCACAACCTGACTGTCATCCTTGAATACAATTTCATTCATGGCATCAAACAGCGCTTTTTGAATATTGTCCGCGTCTGGTTTCTTCGTAGGCGCGATGTGATCTGCAGCAGCCTCCATCTTTCGCTTCCCTGACCATGACGTTGGGATCGGCAGGATTACTTCAATCGTCGCCTTGACCGGCCCCATCCACATATCCTTCCCTTCCATAGCTTGCTTTGCTGTCCAACTGACCAAGCTCTCAAAGTTGACCGTCTTCTCTGGCGTGAATGCCATCGTCCTGCCCTTGACTTTCACGACTCGGGCGCGGGCCTTTGGAATGGCGGCGCCGGGTACTGTGAATGTGATGCTGAATGGCTTCATAGCCAATCACCCCACTCGCCGCGATTCCCTTTTTTCCACTGATTCATCACATCACGCTCCATTTGTTTCATTAACGGGATTCCTCGCCGTTTTCCTATGCCATCCAGATATTTCCGCCTGGAATCCTTGTCTTTCATTCTCAGCACCACCCGAACTTCGCATTCGTGCCTCTCTCTTTCTAAACTTGCACTGTCTTTACTCTTCATCTCCACACCTCCATGAACCCGAGCCAGACAGACCTAGCCCTTCCTGAGCTAAGCCTTCACATGAACCGTCACCGTCTCATGACCCGTCAGCCTTTTCGATCTCGGGTGCTAACTTCGCCGCCCTTGCCCCTGTTTCAGATCTTTCCCACAGTAGGAGCCTCTTCCCGTACCGCTGTCGTTAAACCATGTCCGACCAGTACGGTGCCTTACTACTCAAGCACGCTTTCTGAGAATCCCTCCAAGCTGCATAGACAGGGAGAACGTTCCTCGGCGCTGGTGAGCGTCGTTAAAGTCCTCTCCGACCTTGTCACTCATCCAGTAAGGCCAGCCGATATCACGCGCTATACGCTCGCCTGTGCCGCTTGCATCGTTATCGGCCAGCACAATGCCACCAGGCAGCGCCTGAGCGATCTTTTTCATGTTTCCAGCACTGAATGTCACATGCAGCACATACGGCACTTTGAGGGCGCGAAGCACTGTCTGAGCAGATAGCGCGGTGGCATAGCCTTCGCAGACAATGTGCCGGCCTTTCTGCCCGAGAACGAACTCAGCGCCACCAGAGCGCTGCCCGAATAGGAACTTCTTGCCGCCGTTGGCGTCGATCATCTGGCAACCAACAATCTTGGAGCCACGACGCATAGGAACCACAGCGACGCCGCCTTCCCATACATTCACCAAAAGCTCAGGAAAGCCCTTGGCAGCGAAATACGGATGCGGAGCGAGCTCGCATTCAGAAAGTAGTTTGGACGCCTTGGCCGCCGCTCTGCGGGCCTGCAATTCGGATTGGCGCTGCGCTTCACGATTCACTTCACGCATGCGGGTCAGCGAGGCCTGAGTGGATTCACCGCGCCACAGCGCCGGCTGTTCCATAGTGGCCCAGTTCTGCACAAAGCCAGCGTCGCCCATCCATTTCACTGCGCCGTTGCGGTGTCCAGGTTTGTCCGCTGTTTTTACACGCACCCAGCGTCCGATCTGCGGGTATTGATCCAGAAGAACACCATGGGACTGACAGAATTGAAGAAAGTCCATCATGCCGCCTTCCGGGCTTTTGCCGCCGCGATCTGTCTGGATTTGAGCCAGCGGGCAACTTCCGGCGAAACAGGATGCTGTTCGTCTTTCAAGCCTTTGGGCCAGACTGTAAATTTTTCACGGTATTTGTGCGCAACCCATCCTTCCTTGTAGCCACGGTCACGCGCTACGGTCAGAAGCTGGCCGTACCAAAGTTGTTTGAGTTCTCTATCAGCAATGTTCTTGCCTTGCTCAAGTTCTTCCAGTTGTCCGGGTTGAGACACGACTTCGTTATAGGCAAGGCGAACGAATCCGCAGCTCGCGCAGGTATCGGTGCGACCGACCCATAGATATTTACAGCGAGGACATGTAGCTCGCTCTTTTTCGTCTTTTTTCAGTTCCTTGCGGGGCTTCTCTTTTGAATCATCAATCTTGTCGATGCCATTATGGAAAACGTCATCCCACTGGTCCTGAAAGCCCAGGTAATTTCCAGAGTGGCAAAGCCATAACGCGAACTCTTTGCCCGGAGAACAGCGCATCACGCGGCCCATTTGCTGAATATGAGACGCAAGGGACTTTGAGAACGGACGCGCACTAATCCCGATCATCACGTCTGGAACATCAAAGCCTTTGGTCAAAATGTCGGTTGCAATAAGGCCATGAATGGCTGAATCGGGTTTGGAAAATTCTTTGATTGCATCGGCCTTGAAATCGTCATCGTCCTTATATGACAGGCTGACGAAGTTATATCCCGCCTCATTAAATTGCGCAGCAAGATCAGCGGCATGGGCGACTCCAGAAGCAAATACCACTGTTTTTCGTGGCCTGCCGAACACTTCATGCGTCTTTTTGACCCATTCTGCAACGATATCGCCCGTAATGCGTATGCCGCGGGTTTCGGCCTCTTTATTTGTCCATTCTCCGGCGACTTTCTTTGCGCCTTCCATATCAATCTCTTTGCCGACGAATACGCGCAGAGGCACGAGCCTTCCCTGATCGACAAGCTCCCGAGTGGTGATTGCGGAAACAACATTCGTATAAATGTTCCCCAATCCCTTAGTGAAAGGCGTTGCAGACAGACCTACAACCAGAATTTGCGGGTTGTTTTTGATGAAAGAAACTGTCTGTGCGCGTGTCTGGTGCGCTTCATCAATAATCAGCATCTTCATGTCAGGTAGAGATCCACGCTTTTCCAAAGTCTGTGCACTGCACACTTGAACGCGCTCATATGGGCGATAGCGCCAGTGTCCAGATTGCAGGACGCCGTGGTCAATGCCGTATTTATCCAAGCGTTCGCTGGTCTGATTGCACAGTACAATGCGATCCAGAATCATCGCAGAGCGGTTCATTTTGCGCGAGGCCGCTTCCATCAGGCTCAATGCCATTTCTGTTTTGCCGCCGCCAGTGGCGCAATACAGCATCTGTGCGCGATGGCCTGCAGCAAAGCCAGCCCGTAGTTTGTCCAGAATGGCTGATTGATAGTCAAAAAGCTGAATGCTCATGCCGCCACCTTTTCGGCACGTTTACGCCACATGGCAATCTGCTTTGCCATTTCTGACACTTTGTTCATGTATGTGTCGCGGGATACCTTCAGAGCGTCATTCTCCGCTTCCAAGGTTTTGACGCGTTCGCGCAGTTCGGCCAATGTTTCAGCAGCCTGAGTTTTTTCTTCTTCGGTGGCGTCCATTGCGGCGACTGCTAGACGATCTTTCAGGACATCGTTCTCGGAAGCCAATTCGGTAATTGTGTGGCGCGCTTCGCTCAGTTCGTCGGCTGAATCATTTTCAGCATCAGGAACAACGGCGATTTGTGGTTTTTTCGGAGTGACTTTCTTCGCTGGCGTGATCTGTTTGATGGCTTCGGGCAATGAAACTTCACCATGCGCAACTTTCTTTGCGAGATCTGGCGACTCTTTTGCTACTTTGTCGGCCATTTTTTGTGTGCGCACGCTAGCCCCTGATTGCGCCGCGCGGTCTGCCGATGTAGATAACGGTGCAACGTTGCACTCTTTCTCTGATGGACGATGCGCGGGCTGCGCTTTAGCCCAATCCTGAGCGCTTGCCACAATAGCAGCAGTCTGGCCGGGACTAAGGTGGCGACGGTGCAGGTTTGCTGAAAGCACGAAACTGGTAATGTTGTCGCCTTCGTACTGAACGAAAGTCGGCTCGACTCCTGCCTGAATACACGCACGGTACCGGTTCCCACCATCCAGAATCATTCCGTTATGCAATACGATAGGCTGGCGAAGCCCGTTGGCCTTGATATCCTCAACCAGAGCCAGGAAATCATGAGCGACAATTCGGGGGAACAGCGTACAAAGTGGGTGAAGTTCGTAGGTCATATATTTATCTCAATCCGAATGTTTTAATTGCTTTGGCGAATGTTGTGCACTTGATACAGTTATGCCGAAAAAGGCAAAATAGAAACCGGCGCAATAGGCTTTTCATGTCGCCTCCGCTGTCATGCAGGCCGCCACAAGGGCATCTGTGGGGACTTCAAACCCACCAGCAATCAGCAATTCGATGCACTCAACAAGCTGATCGAGCTGGCGCCCGTACTTGCTTTCAAACCTTGCCTTATATGGGTGAACCGGAATCAGGCCGTCTCCCATGTCTTGGTGATGGCCCGCGCAGAGAGGAAGCACCAACCAATGTGCATTTGGTTTGGTGCGTCCGTCGATATGGTGAATGCTCACGTAGTCATTGAATCCGCCATCCTTGCGGCAGGCGCAGCATCCGACAACCTCGGCGAGCATGTTGTGGAATTTTTTCTGACTGGCAGTAACGGAGCGGCCTTTAATCATTACCCTCTCCCTACTGACGTAACAGACCAAACCACCTCTTTCTCGGCTCCGAATGCATGAATGAACTCGATTAGCTCGGTCATTTCGGCCACCGTCATGCGGCTGGTGCGCTTGCCCAGCATTACGAATCCACCACGAACGCCGGCAGCCATACGCTGCTCTTGGTGCAGGCTGGCGGACATGATGTCTTTCCAGTCCTCAGGTGAAAGGCGCTCAGGGTTGCCATTGACCGACCACTGCACCTGTTTTGACAGATCAGTCAGGCAGGACCAAAGAAGGTCGTTTTGAGCAATCGAGCGAGAACGAGGACGAATCTCTACGCGGTAATTGTCTGGGGCAGCCAGGATTGATTTGCAGGCAGCCTGGCGGGCGGTTGTGTTCGTTGTGTAGTAGACCTGCTTCATGCCGCACGACCACGCATAAATTCACTGACGAAATCGGCCTTGATACGCGCCTCGTGCTCCAGTTGCTTAATGCGCTCTTCTGCTTTGCGCAATTTCAGTTCGGTTTCGGTCTCGCGCTTGCGCAGACTATTGAGGTCGTACCCACGCGAATGCAGCAACCAAAGCATTGGCGCTTCGTTGCCTGCAATATCCATGAACAAGTTGAGCTTGTCTTGAGGGAAGTTATGCTGACCAGCCGGGCCCATGATCCGTGACCATTGCGCCTGCCCTTCTACGATCCCCTTTGACCCGATGAACTGCTTATCATCAAGCCCGGATAGCGTCTGGCACAGCACAAGTGCTTTTGACATGGATGACTGTCGTGCAATTGCATCAATCTCGACTGGTTGCATTTCCCGTTGAATATCAAGGGGTTGCTGGATCGGTGTAGGACGGCTCATATTTCTTGTCTCGTTATGCCTCGTTCTTTCGGGCAAAAAAACAGAAGATTCAGTTATCGAATCTTCTGGATTAAAAATGTCTACGCAACTTCCCTGCTTTGTTTGTGCTTCTGGTGAAAGCAGACCAACCGATTACCGTTCAAATAGTTCAGCTCCTTCTGCTTTTCGTTCAACAGAGCAGAAATGGTCGGCTGAGGGACGCCGGTTTCGCTGGCGATCTGAGCTTGAGTCAGGCCACTATTCAGCAGATCGGAGATGATGTTTTTCCATTCCATGATGAGATTCCATAAACATTTCCTCGATTATATAGATTTTTCTATGTTTAAACAATAGCCAAATCTATATCTACTTGTATAAGAATATCTATATGAAAAACATTGAATTTGGTAAACGGCTGAAAGAGAGCCGGGAAGCTGCGGGATTTTTACAGCCCGAGGTCTGCAAGCGCGTCGGAATACGGCAAGGAACGCTTTCACAACTGGAATCTGGGAAGTCTGCCAGATCAACCTACACCATTGCGCTCGCGAAGTTATACGGTGTCGATGCAGGGTGGTTAGCAACAGGCAAGGGTGACCGCGAGCCTTTGAAGTTCGATAGCAATGTTCTGCCCGCCCAGATCGGGGATACCCGCATCCCCTTGCTCAATTACGTGCAAGCTGGCATATTTACTGACATGGGGACAAATTTTGATACAGAAGGTATGGAGTACCTCCTTACCGATCTGGCGCTATCTGATCGAGCGTTCGCCCTGCAAATAAGAGGCGATTCAATGGCCCCGGAGTTTGGAGAAGGTGATCGAGTTATTATTGATTGTGACGTTGCGCCACAGCCAGGCGACTTTGTTGTCGCCAGGAATGGTGGAGAGGAAGCGACATTTAAGCGATATAAACTCATATCGTTGGGCGAACAGCCGGTTTTTGAGTTAGTCCC
Source organism: Pseudomonadota bacterium (assembly GCA_023422555.1). GTDB lineage: Bacteria > Pseudomonadota > Gammaproteobacteria > Burkholderiales > Burkholderiaceae_B > Advenella. The sequence goes on along the minus strand of JAFAGQ010000205.1, from coordinate 19,384 downwards.
GCTAAATGAAAATTATCCATCAATGCGTAGTGATCAACAGCATATCCAGATCATTGGGGTAATGGTAGAGCACCGTAGATATCGTCGGAAACGGTTTTAATTATTAGGGCCTCAGTTGCCCTCTTTTTATCACAGGGCTGGTAACAAAAAATGAACAATGCATTAAAATGTAGTTTATTTGCGACTGTAATTTTGATAGCGGGATGCGCCGCGTCAGGAGTAAAGGTCTCAGATCAACAATTAAGTCAATTGCAAAAAGGTCAAACCACTAGATCCGAACTTATATCTAAATTTGGCAAACCGACGACTCAATCTAGAAATTCTGATGGAACTAGAACCGTGATTTACAATTTCGCTGAGTATCGTACCCGCCCTGCGACGTATATTCCAATCGTGGGACTGTTCGCAGGTGGGTCTGACATACACACGAGTCATGCGGCCTTTAGGTTTGATAGTTCAGATAGATTAATCGACTTCAGCACGTCTGAGTCAGATATGGGTACCGGGTTAGGAAACGCAGCGGGGCCAATTGCGCCTGTTGAAAATCAACCACGTAAGTAATTTTTATTAAAAAGGTGATTTTGTGGCTAGTTATGTAGACTCCAATTTATCAAAAGGCGAACAAGTAATTTCCAGGGCGAAGGTATCATGGCTCGCATTCTTTCCCCGGCTCGTATTTGGCACCCTGTTCCTGCTCATTGGATTGGTGAACGCTGGCGCCGGGGTTAAAGGCAGCGGCCCCATGTGGTTTGGCATTATTGGCGCCTTCCTGATTCTGACTGCCGTCATAACCGTATATACAACTGAGCTTGCCCTGACGAACAAACGAGTAATAGCCAAGTTCGGATTTATCCGGCGCGAGACAGTCGAATTGCGACTTGAGAAAGTCGAGAGCATCGGGGTTAAGCAAGGCATCCTAGGGCGCCTGTTTGGCTTCGGGTCGATTGTCGTCAAGGGGACTGGCGGCACTGGCACCCCTATTCCCTCTATTGCACGTCCACTCGACTTTCGCCGGGTGGTGAATAACCACGTCGAAGAAATGGAAGAGCAACGCGGCGCGCAATTGCACTCTGTCGCCACGCAGTAAGAGGGTTAAATGAACTTCATCAAGATGATCGTGGCGCTGGTGGTAATTCTTGCCATTGTTGCTATGTTCAAGTCCTGCGGGACCGCTGGTGCGTGCCAGGAGCGCGGTGTGTCCTACTACAAAGAGATTGGTTCTTACCCTAGGCTTTCTACCGGAGAATCTGCGGACGAGAAGATCAAGGGCATGTGTGGCCGAAATGCTAACGCGTTTTAATCGGAACAAATAAGGAGATGTCATGCAAAAAGCATTCTGTACGGCTGTTTTCGCAATAACAGTATTTTCTGGAAGTGCATATGCCGAAGAATGGATATACGGCGAGAAAGTCGATGAAATGCGCGGCGTCACAAATACATGGGTTTCACTTCCATCTGAGAATACGGTTCCGTTGAAATTCCCGTATAGTCCAGGGTCGTCATTGGGTATAGTGGTGCGCAAAATGCCAAAGAAATACGGCACGGACGTATACATTCTTGCAGAGAAAGGTCAATTGAACTGTTCGGTTCGCGACTGTCATTTTTTCGTCAAATTTGACGACGGTGCGGTAGAGAAAATACCAGCCACGCGAAGCACTGGCGGTTCTCGAGATACTCTATTTTTGACAGATAAGGCCACTCCAGGATTCATAAAGAAACTCAAAACCGCCAAGAAAATCATTGTGGAAGTCGATTTTTATAAGGCGCCCGGCCAGCAGTTCCGTTTTGAACCAGCAAAGCCGTTGGTCTGGAAATAACCCCTTTTAGAGGTTGGGAAGATGCATTTATGTTATTTCGACGAGAACAAGCCGCAACCGGATCATCAGTATTTTAATATCGGTGGCGTCCTGATCCCTGATAGTAAAACAATAGAATTCGAAACTACTCTATCGCAAATCGCTTTTAATTATTTTGGATCTCGGACGCTAAGCACCGTGAATGAATTTCATGGGAAAGACTTATTCCATGGGAAAGGCAATTCCAAAGGCCGAGGTTTGCTAGATCGGGTCCGAGTTTTTGCGGATATTGCTACTTTTATAACGAACAACTCTATCCCGGTTAGGCTCGTTTGTATTGATGTCAGAGCGCACCGAGGGAAATACATATATCCAACCCCAGAATATAAGCTAGGCCTGATGCTTATTTTAGAGCGATTTTGTGAGTATCTGGATAGGGTCGATGATCTTGGTCTAGTTTTCGGGGACTATGAAGCCGATGAAGTTACAAAAGCCGTGGTCGATTTTTCAGAATACAAAGGATCGAAAACACCGATGTATTACGGGCGCGAGCTCGGGCGGTTAATCGACACTGTATATTTTACTCAATCCCATCATAGCCGGTTTTTACAAGTGGCTGATCTAGTTTGCTTCATGGCTGGTAGATATGAAAAGAAACCTGCGCCAACAAAGTGGCATGACATTCAAGTATGTGAGGCGTGGGAAAAGATAAAGGCCAGTGGACTGGTTCAAATCCAGCACTGGCCTTAAATATTAGGAACGACTATCCCAATCTGGGAGACTTGCTTTTAGGAACAGGTCAAATAGTCGCACTTGAATAATACTGCACTATTAATCACTATGCAACATTAACGATCATTAAGCATCATTATATATTACTGACACACCCGCTCCGGCGGGTTTTATTTTGCCTGCAACCAAGTCTTGACGTTTGGTGTATATTGGATGGATTGACCTCAATACTGGAAAGTCCATGAAAATTTGCCCGAAATGCTCGACCGAACTTGATCAAGAGGTTACTAGCTGCGTGGCATGTGGCTACCGAATGGATTCCCCTGAACGCAGCGCGTTTGGCAAGGCGATGAAGTGGGTCTTTGTCCTATTCAACATCGCGATGATAATCTGGGTTCTTGTGGCAATGGGTATCTTTGATTCTGTTGACACAGAAACCCAAAAACAGGCTTTGCCTCATGGCACTGAGCGCTCCGCGGGAATGGGGGTGTCGATGATTGTCATGATTTGGCTGATCTGCAACGCTGTTCTTGGTGTGCTCGTTTGGGACACCAGGGCAAGAAAGCGAGCGCTGCGCGAGTCCCATCTTCAGGCTACGGACGAGGATTGATTATCCAGTCTACGTCAATTAAACCAACAGCCCAGCCGTGTGCTGGGCTTTATTTCGCCTGTTTGGGCCCGGCTTCGGCCAGATGGATGGCCAGCATTAACCGATTGATAATTATGACATTCAGAGTATAAATGCACACTATTTCGGCCAGGACATGGCCAGCGTGGGCCCGGCCTGCTAATCACTACTCCCATCCCCCAGCCACACATTCATGTGGCTTTTTTGCGTCTATAAAAAAAGGCCAGCAAACGCCGGCCCGAGAAAATAATAAGACGAAAAAAATTACGCGGCTTCTTTCCATCCAGATTTTGTGTCCTCAAAAACTAGTTTATCGTCTTCTGATTCTGCGTCCAGTTCGATAATCCGGTCCAAAGCGTCGCAAATGGCTTCGTTGCCATCCAGGCGAGCCAAATAAACGAACTTGACCAGGCGTTGGGTTGCTACTGGAATCTTGCCTCGTCGCTCCCATAGGGAAACCGTTTGTTCAGAGGATCCTACGATCTGTCCAATGCGTGTTTGTGAAAGCCCCAATTCTTTTCTTAGAAATCGGAATTCGGCTCCTGTCAGATGTGGCTTGCGAGTCAAAGCACGACCAATCACTTGATGGAGTTGATCGGCGTCGGTAATAGACACGGCTTTCTCGCCATGAATTACCCTTTCTGTATAGCCATTTGACAGCCACACGTTACGAAGTCCTGACTCTGTATAGTGATACATATAGTTCACCTTTAAAAAACGGTAATAACCGCTAAATAATCTCCATTTTCTTCACGTTCAAGGGCGACGGAAACATTAATCTCATCCCCTGCGTAGCGATACTGCAATGTGCATTTCCAATCGCCATGGATAGTTAAATGCGCTGGTTCAACAACACCACCCTTCCGAAGACACTGATACACCTGTGTTTGGTTGATTTTCCTCTCACGCATACGTTTTTTTGCATGCTTCACGATGAAAACACGACTAGTATCTTCGGCAATTTCGCGAATGATCCGAAGCATGTTCGCGTCATTCATCTTAAAAGGTAATGTTTGTCCCATACCCGTAATTATTATGGGTATTGCGTTTTAAATCAAGACTTCTTACAAAAGAGTCCGTTATTTTCACTATTTCAACTACGCGCTAGCGGTAGCGATCAGCCACCTCCTCCCCGGTGGCTTTTTTACGTCTGGCGCCCGCCCTCTTCGCCCGAATTTCGCATCGGGCAAACCCTCTGTTACAAAATAATTTAGATTAATCTATTAAATATAGATTTTTCTATTGACTTGATATATAGATTTTTCTATACTCTTTCCATGCACTCACCAAACGAATGCATCTGCTCATTAACAACTTGGACGATAAATAGATACCGGAAATTGCGGTATCCAGCCCGACTACATGCCGGCTGAAGTAAAAGGCATGGAACCCCTATAGGCGAGGAAGGCTGCGCATGATGGCTTGCGCGTATCTTGTTTATTGGGAGCTGGGTAACCAGGCGCGAATGACAAATTCGGGGAACGCGCAAATATTCCTTTGATGACCACCAGGAATAGCCTGGGACACTGCGAGCCGTCAATTGCGACGGGTGTTGCGCAGGGGCAGTAAAACGCGGAAGCCTCGACATGGGGCTTTCGGCATCTTTGAGCCGCTTCGCTGAGGCTGTTGAAAGATGAATTTCAGGAGATAGATATGGAAATGATCAATCAAGGCAACAACGAACAGATATCACGCGGCCTGGTGCAGAACGGAAGCGGCTACCTTGCCCTCACCTTCAGTCAGTCAAAGCAATTCAAGTCACGCGCCGCTGCTGTGAAATGGTTGTCGCAGCGCGGCGTGGTGGTCAAATGATCTCGGCACAGTGGCGGATTGAGTACATCACGTACAACAACCCGGAATTCTCATGCGCGATGTGGGCGGAAGACGAGGCGTATGCAAACCGCATCGCAGACGGCCTGAGGAAGTTGAAGCACGTTTCCCATATTGAGATAGTGCCGCCTTCTGAAGACAACCTAGTCCAAGCACACGCCATGGATCCCCAATAGGAACTACCGGCTTTCCCCCGAGAGCCATCACATGAGCGGCGGCGTGGATGGACACGCGGCTGTAGCCAATCTGATGCAAGCCATGCCACCCACCGGCCAGTACAAGTCTGGACAACCCTGCTAGACAGGTGAAACGGATGCAAGCAAAGCAGGCTAACCCGATCGCAAGCATCGTAGGGGCTACAGCATTTAGCTCGGTATCAAGCCCGAGCCCGCTCATGTGAATATCAACAGGAGATAACGAAATGAACCAAGTAACCCAGGTCAACATCCTGAATGGTGATGTGAAGTTTACGTATGAGGATGGGAGCGTCCGGCTTCTGTCCGAAGATCAAGGTTCTGAATACCTTACTTCGGTGGATGCGACTGTCGAGCCGCTTATGAAATTCGCCACCCCGCAGCGCCGTCTGGCGTATGTGGCGAATCGGCACTTTAATTGAGGTGAGATATGGCAGAACGACACAAGTGGGCGGATGTGATTATTGCGTGGGCGAACGGGGAAGCTATTCAGATAAGCAAAGACGAAGCGCCGTTCCGAGATTACACGGGGGGAGGCCCTAATTTTCATGACCCCAGTCTTTCATACCGCATCAAGCCCAGCACGATCAAGATTGGCGATATGGAAGTGCCGGAGCCGTTGCGGGCTGCGCCTGCGGCAGGAACGAGGGTCTACTGGCCCCATCTGAATCGCAATGATTTTACAGATGAGCGTCAATGGTTTGGGGATAGTCATGATTTGTCTAGGCTAAAAAGAGGCATAGTTCACCTAACCGAACAAGCCGCCATCGCCCACGCCAAAGCACTTATCGCCGTCTCTGGCGGCACGATCTAGCCCACCCCATTTTCAGCAGTACCCGAGCCGCCCGGGTCCGTCGGCAAATCAACAAATCAGGAGAACATATGTTCAAACGCAGCATTATTGCGGCATTGTCCGCGCTCGCCGTTTCGACGGCATTTGCCCATGGCCACACCAACACGACTTCCGGGTCATTCTCTGGTGGCGGCAGCGCCGAATACCAGGTAACCGGCTTTAATGGCTCAGGTAACGGCTATTCATCCTCTGCTACGTCAGGCGGTGGCATGGCTGAAACCGCATCCGGCGGCATTGGGTACAGCCAGCAATCAACCCGCAACGAAGGTAACGCCTACGCAGGTTCGGGCGCTTCTGTCACGCCCGGCGGCTCTGAAAACTTCACCAAGGGCAATTCCTATTCCACCGGTGAATCTTTCGGTACGGTTGAGGGCTTTGCGACTGGCGCATCGCAAGGAATGGTCGGCAACGACTACGCGGCCAATAGCTGGAGCAATTTTGAAACCACCAGCTTTGGTGCATCTGGCTCATTCAGCGCAGAAGCCGGTTTCACAGGCAACGGCGCTTTCGCTGGCTTCAGCGGATTCGCTACACCGCAGTAATAACAGGGGCTGGAACATGAAACACACAATTCTGACGCTGGCACTCATGATTCCAGCCATTTCATTTGCTCAATCGACCAGTAACGGCATTGGTCAGTCTCAATCCGATGCTGGTGCGATTGCGAGTACGGGCAATATCAATTTCGAGGCAGCCGATCCGATCCACCATCAACGCGTTGACACCACGCCGGCCGTATATGTTGCTCCTGCGACGTTCGGCAATAGCAACAACAACTGTGGACGCGCCAGCACGGCCAGTATCGGAATAACAGGTTTTGGCTTCGGTGGCGCAGTCGCTGGTGAGTCGGACTACTGCAATTCCCGTTTGGATGCCGCTGTCGCATGGCAGATGGGGGATAAGGATGTCGCCAAGCTCAGGTTTTATTGCTTCGGCACGCCCGAGAACAAGAAGGCTTGGATCGCTGCCGGCAAATCCTGCCCGGGCGAGGCTACGCAAGTCGCGGCCAGCCACCGAGATCCAAACCAGCTTTATATAGGCGGGTGATTTACGGCAAGCATGAATGCCGATACATGCGCGTGGCAGTTCGCTGAGCACTGCTGTGTTTCCGGATCACGAAAAAACCGGTTCGCTTCCGGCAGGAGCCGTGTTGCTGGTCACGCCAAAACCAGCCGAGCAGCAATCGTTAACTGTTGTGGCGGGCGGAGAAAATTAGTGCCGTGGTTCGCTGGGGACTCCTTAAACCCAGCACCCTGAAGCATGGCGGTTGGATGCTGGCTCAAGACACTACGGCCAGTCTAAGACGCGGAGAGAATATCGGTGGGATGCACCGACGGTCCAGCCGCCATGACTTGAGGGTAACTAGCCGCGTAAAGGGAAGCTCAATCCCACAGCGGCTTTGAGAAGTTAGGTAATGGGTCGGACGAATTCCCGGTATGCCGACGGCGGTTTTAATCCTCGCTGACTAGGGTGCCCTCTCCCCTTTTCCAAGGCCGCACAGGCCGCAATCAACCAATCCAATACGGCGTAACACGGCAACCGGACTATCCCGGCTTGTCCCCGGGTGCGCGTGCCTTGGAAATCCTTTATGGAGTGAATTATGAGCAACGTCAAAAAAGGCGGAACTGCTTTCCCGACACCATACGCGAGAGTAAGCCCCGGGATGTCTCTGAGGGACTATTTTGCGGCCAAGGCGCTGACAGGTCTCATGGTCAGGTCTTGGGAAGACGAGAACGGCAATGTGCCGAAAGATGTTTTCACTACGTGGGCAACTTCAGCATACAAGATCGCAGACGAAATGCTCAAAGCGAGGGAACCATGAACGCCCCATTCAACATTTGGTCTTTACCGGAAGCAGGCAGGATTGACAACCCCGCATACGAAGGTCCGGAAACGCCTATCGCCGACGAAATCATAGATCAGCTTGACCAATACGAGCATATTACCCGTCCATTCAATGACCTGAAAAACGGCAAAACCGAGCTTTTCCTTGGTCTGAACTGGAAACAGTGGCAGGAATACATCGTTGCCTGTCCCAAAACGCAGGACTGCATTATTCGAGCTGCGGCAGATGAACACTTTACGGGACAAGCAGAGGCACGAAGGATGTTGCGTGATCGTGTTCAAACCGTCGCGCATGAATTAATCCGGAAGGCGAATTACGAAGAATGGCACGCATGGGGTCTGGTGCCGATTGAATTGATGATTGAGGAGGGATTGATATGACCGCAATAGTCACTACCGAGTCGGTCACTGTCGCTGGACGCACGGTGCCACATAACGAATACCAGTGGGGGATTAAAACTAATCGTCACACAACCACTGGTGGTTACGACTGGGGCTGGATCGATCAGGCGCCTGGGAATGTTTGTTGGGAGGATGGCGAACGCTTCGATAGAGCGGCAGCGTCTGAAATGGTTGGCGCCCACAATCGGTGGCTGGAAGAGCAGAAACCGCTCCCAATAAAGATAATTCAAGCCAGACGGAGGCTGAAAGAAGCAGAAGGAACGCTGACCATAGCTACGAAATCCTTTGAGGCCGCAAAAGAGAAGCACCTACAAGCTCAAGCGGCATTGAACGACCTTCTCGCTTTATCGGGAGAATCCCCATGACCGCCCTATCCACAATCGCAATACTCGCCCTACTCACACTCATTTCAGCAGCGCACGATTCATGGAAGCGCGATCAGGAGGAATGGACATGAAACGCCCCCAAGTTGCCCGCATATGGATCAACCCCCTCACCGGGGACACAAAGATCGCGTATGAACCACCCATGCCGAATCTCGCCAAGGCATTTGTAGTTTGCCTGGCGCTCACAATCCCGTTTTGGGTGATGTCGTGAAGCCGGACGAGTATTTTTTACCCAACTTTCCCGATCCAGTCATAAGAGGCGCACGCGGTCGGACAGAAGCAATCGCACCAATCGGAGATAAAGATGACAGCGAAAGTATCAGCAGCCTTTGTGAAGGCGCAGGCCGAGATCGAGAAGGCAGCAAAAGACAAGACCAACCCGCATTTCCGCAGCAAGTATGCTGACCTTGGCGCTGTTGTGGATGCTATCAAGCCAGCATTGGAAGCGCACGGGCTGGCTTTCCTGCAGAAATTCCACCATGACGAACGCGGCATTTCAGTGGAAACGATCGTGATTCACGAATCAGGCGAGACGCTATCCAATGGCGTCCTGAACGTGCCAGCTTCAAAGATGGATGCTCAGGGCTTTGGTTCAGCATGCACATACGCCCGCCGGTATTCGTTGCAAGCTGCCTTCGGTGTTGCTCCGGAAGATGATGACGGAAATGCAGCAAGTAAGAAACCGGAAACAAAACCGGAGCTAAAACAAGAGCCAGTACCAAAAGACGTCATTATCAACTCCTTCATTGAAGCTGAATCTTTAGAAATACTAGATAAACGATATTCAAAAGCCAAGACAGTAGCTGTAAGGGCGGACATGAAATCTATCCAACAAGCATACGACGAGCGCAAAGCCGCTCTAACACCAGAACAGGAGCCTGCATAACATGGCAAACGACTTAAACCGTTGCGAATTCATTGGGAGACTTGGGAAAGACCCAGAATCTCGTTATTCCCCCAATGGAGACCAGATCGTCAATTTCAGCATCGCAGTAGGCTGGAAATCAAAAGACAAGGAAGGCGCCGAATGGGTGAATATTTCCGCCTTTGGGAAGTTGGCCGAAATTATTTCTGAGTATTGCCAGAAAGGAAAGCAGGTATATGTCGCCGGGCGATTCAACACACAAAAATGGCAGGATCGAGAGTCAGGACAGGATCGGTACAGCACGCGCATTATTGCAGATACGGTCCAGCTTCTCGGTGGCGGTCGTGATAGCTCTGACAATGGCAGCGATGACTCATACAGCCCACCACAACGGCAAACATCACAACAGCAGCGTCCTGCGCAGACTGGCGGCGGTCGAGCCGCAACATCAAACATTATGGATATGGACGATGATATCCCGTTCAGTTGCCCACGCGGCCTGATTCTTCATTCCATCTGACTAACCCCAGCCCCCTTCCCGGGGCTTTTTTACGGACATAGATATGAGCACACTCATTGAACTTACGAACGAAGCCCGCGCCCTGTACGACCGCATGACCGATATGGGCATCGAAGATCAGGCGGCGCTGGATACCATCGAAGCGGAAACCGACCTGATCCCCAAGATGCAGGATTACGGCCACGTCATGCGCCGGATGAATCTGGAAGATGACCTGATCGCGGCAGAGATTGCCCGATTGCAGGGCATCCGCAAAGTGCGCGCCAATCGCCTGCAGAATCTGAAAGACCGCTTGCTGTACGCCATGAACGCGGTCGGCATGCAGAAGATCGAGCACCCGCTTTTCACCCTGTCGGTGCGCAATAACCCGGAATCGGTCGAAGTGTTCGACGAGCGCCAGGTGCCCGAGGATTATTTCAAGGTCAAAAAGGAATTGTCCAAGACGGCCATCAAGGACGCCATCAAGGCCGGGGCTGACGTTCCGGGCGCCAAGCTGACCCGCACCCAATCCCTCACCCTCAAATAGCCCTCCCTGGGCTTTTTTACCGCCATGACAAAACAGCAATTCATCTTCCGGATGCGCTCGTACATCCGCAACAACTTCAATGGCAACGCTCACGTCGCTGCATTTTATGGCGTGTCGGAGCAGCGGATGCGCAACATACGGGCGGGGAAATCAAAACCGCTTGCGACGATGCTTGACGATCTGGCTATTACAACGGAGGCAGTATGACCCACCTCTACCAAGCGCGCATTTACCTACGCGAAGCCCGAGCGCGGCGGCACGATGGAAAATTTCACGCAACGTTGCTTGATTGGGCAGCAAAACGGCGCCGGCAGTATCAGGCGGAAGAAAGACAATTGGAGCTTGCATTATGACAACACCCACCGATATTACAGAACTCGAAAGGCTGGCGAAGGCGGCGACGCCGGGCTACATGATCGTACCGGTTGAGCCAACCGAGGAAATGTTGGATCGCGCTGTCGCATTCGCATTGAATGTCGGGCTTCATTATGGCTACGGATGGTCATCGTATATGCGTGATGTATGGGGACGTATGCTATCCGCCACCCCCGCAGCAACTGTCAAGCAATCCTTGACATATGAATCCGATAAGGAAGCGGCGCGTGATGCGGCGCTTGAAGAGGCTGCAGGAGCGATAGGGGGCACCGGTATGACTTCAGTCCATGCCGCAAAAACAATACGCGCCCTGAAATCCCAGCCAGCCCAGCCGAGCGACAGTCGAACGGAGTTCTCAGGCGCGGAAATTCTGGATTGGATGATTGAAAATAACGGACTTGTCGAAAGGAGAGGGAACCAATACTATTGCGGGTATGGGCCGTATGGAACAGTATTAAATGGCACTCTTGCCGATTCACCACGAGAAGCCATCATCGCAGCAATGCGCGCTGAGAGGGAGGGGTTATGACTGAGTACCCAAAATTCGGAACGGCTCAAATTGAATGCGCAAATCGAAAATGCAAATGGCGCGGATTCGAGACCGATATGAAACAGGTTCCCCATAAGACGCTCAAAGGCGCTATGCAAAGCGCATGTCCGAAATGCGGAAAAGACAGCTATTACTTTGTCGGAAAAAAATCATGACAGACACAGACAAATACCATTATTCCCCTTCAGCAGATCATCCGTGGTTTGCAAGCGACCCATCAGATGGTGACATTGTGTACTTTGCCACTGAACAGGAGGCGATTGACTGCGCAAAGAGGATGATAGATTCGCACAATCAAGATGGATGGTCGGAAGAGGTCGATCAGATCATCGTTGGTAAAGTCACCCATTACACGGCGATGGTAAACCTAGTGAAAAGGCCGAAGCGCGAGGATTTTTTCAGCGATGAGGACTTTCAGGATGCATGCGACGAATACCCGGATATGGATTACGACTATTGCTGCAATTACGAGCCGCTTCCGTTATCCGAAAAAGGTGCCAAATGACCGACGCCATCCGCCGCGCACTAGAACAAAGCGGCATCACCACCCCATTGCCGGAACCGCCTATGTATGGCATGACCGTGTATGAATACATGCGAAACGAACTGACCCGCGCGCTTGCCGTGCGGCTCGACCGGTGCATGTTGGGCAAACGAAAATGCAAGGAATTGAACGGAGAATAATATGAAATGTGAACCAGGCGATTTAGCGATTATCATCAATGCACACAATCCGACGAATATTGGAAAAGTAGTTCTTGTGGTGGAGCGGTGGAACATGCGCAGCACAATAGGAGGGATTGATTTCGCTCCCCAGACGAAATCCTGCGAATGGTTGATAGAAACGCAAGGGTCGTGGCTTATTACCAAAAACGGACAATATGCCTCTTGCGGCCCGATATGGGACAAGGATCTGATGCCAATTCACAAAGAGTCGCCACGTCAAAGCATTGAGAAAGAAGCGGAATTGATGGCATGACATTCGACCCAGAGCACATCGCCCGCCTTCTATCCACCACTGCTAAATCATGGAACCTGCCGCCGGCGGGTTTTTTGTTGGAGAAATGATATGTCTGTAACGCTTGAAAAGTACGAAATTCAGGATATGCTCGACAAGGCGGCCATGAAGGTATTCACGAACATTACCCTCTATCACATGACTGATGCCGCCCGTATGCTGGGTATCAGCTACAATACCCTACAGCGCAGGATATCTGAGGGTAAGATCAAGCCGGTGGACGGTCGCATTACCGGCGCTGAAATTTCTCGCTATTTAAACCTGCCTGATTAATCCTCCCAAAATCTCCCCACCACTCCCCGCCAGGGCGCATGGATGCTTGTAAATTGGTGCCTCTTATCGGCACCACGCAAAATCAAAGACTTACGCCAATCAATGAGAATTGGCGTTTTTCTTTTTCACTCCATGTAGCCGCTGTATAGACTTCGATAATCGACGCGGGGGCGCGGGGATGAGGCCTGCTAAGTTTCAAGCAGACGGCCCCCTTAACTTCCAGGACACCTGCCACAATCTGTGGACACCACTCGCATTTCAGATGCTTTTACAGCTCTAACCTACCAACCGGTACATACAGCTATTCGGCTCTAATTCTCTCCCACTCATATGTATAGTTGTCTTGTTCATTCCTACACCTCTCACATAGCATTGAACCGTAATCGCCGTAGTTTGTGATGGCTTCTAATAGTTCTTGCTCTTCGAGAGTCTTTTGGCATCTATTATGGTAGCCGCCAGGGTCCTCCACCCCATCGCACTTTGCTGTCAAAAATGGATGCAATACATATTTTTGCCGGTCGGTAAGTTGGTCAAAATCAGTATCTACTGCCAATCTGGCTATACCAAGCACTTTAGCATCATCACTCTGTAATAAGTCATGATTCAACAATGCTTCCAGTATGTCACGCTCTATTGTCATATCAGTCTCCCCTACTCATGAAGTTCAACATTCCTACCTAAAACTACTAATCACTCTATATGTAATACCCGAGTTATCCGCCTTGATCACCTCTAACTGAGCGCCTTTATAGCCAATTGTTTTGGAGGTCGAGAGGTCATACTCCACGTCATTATTAAAAGCAGGCCTTGCAGTGTTGTTGCTGAATTCTCTGTATCCAATATTTATTTTCTTCCCAACTCTGCCGCTATAAATAAGAGTCTGCTGGAAACTTGATTCGCGTGTAGAGGCGCGCTTTACAATGTCAAAATCACCGTCATAACACGCCCTTGCCGACATGACGGTAACCACGCATATTTGTTTGGGCTTATTATTCTTGACAGATATTGCCTGGAAAGGGTCTGCAAGCGGATTGCGAACGACGCCCGTAGGTACAAAGAATTTCTCTGTATCTGTATAACCTAGTTGGGGATATTCGCCCGGGACAACATCATAAGCAAACCCATCAATCATCGCTTTCACCGAAAGAACCTCCTCCTCAACTATTAGACCTTTGCGTAGCATATGGTCCCCGACCTGCGCTGAGGCAACCGTACCAATTGCTGGCTCGTCAAACATTTTTGTGTTTCTCTCTGCCGGCGCATACTTGAGCGCGCACCCTGATAACAACAAGGCCCCCATAATTGCAAAAGAAATCCGTTTCATTCACACCCCCCATATGTAATTAAGTAATTCAATAAGTATAATTGTTTTTCTATAGATTAATATTGAAGGGAGTACTTTCTCTGAACGATGGGGGCAAATGTCGAAGGACGAACGTATTTTTTCTTGACGTTTATCTTTCGTATATGACAGGTGCGGTCACCATTTCGGGAGCGTATTCTTTCTGATTATCCCCCCAGCCATACGCCATAACTATTGCAGTTAGCGATATCCAAAGCATGTACAGTCGGTCGATTCTGCTCACTAGCTAGCGAATTCTGAAGCATAATTTTGACGGTGCAAAAATAAGGCTGAGCGGCTGGTCTAGGTCTGAATCATTTTTGACTTTCCTCTCATCCCTCCATCTTTCAGAAAGTTACTCATTTTGCGGTCGTGCGCACAGAGGGTCGGGGTCGGTCTATGACCGCACTCGAATTTTATTTCGATGACAAGCGCCCCGTGCCTGCGCCCTCCGCCGACCCCACAAACAAGTACACTGTCACTCTGCCTGATAATATTGCATCAAGAATATTGGCAGATCGGCCCCAGGCTGATCTGCCTTAATATCCGCAACGCTGAAGCACAAAAGTAGGAGACAACACCATGCTGACCAGTGAATTGATTCGGGTCGTTTCGAAACCCACCGGCATACCCACTGCAGAGACTTTCAGGATCGAAAAAGCAGAGGTGCCGCCGGTAGAACCGGGACAGATGCGGGTGCGAAATGAATGGCTTTCCGTTGAGCCCGCCATGCGCGGGTGGCTGGCGGACGCCCAGAATTATGCCAGCGTTAAGGTCGGCGATATCATGCGATCATTGTGCGTCGGCGTTGTGGAAGAATCGCTTGCCGAAGGCTACCAGAAAGGTGAACGCGTCATGGGCTGGTTTGGCTGGCAGCACTACGCAGTTGTCAAGGCAGAGGGCGTGGTTCAGAAGATCACCGCAAGCGATTTGCCTGCTTCGCTCTATCTGGGTGTGCTGGGTTTAAATGGCGTTACTGCAGCAACTGCATTGGACAAGCTTGGGTCTCCTCAGCCGGGAGACACCGTTGTCGTGTCAACGGCGGCGGGCGGCGTCGGTTCATGTGTTGGTCAATTGGCCAAAGCCCTGGGGTGTCGAACGGTGGGTCTGACCGGATCGGCGGATAAGGTCAGGGCATGTCTGTATGACTTCAAATACGACCATGCCATCAATTACAAAACCGATAATATTAATGAAGCCGTCAAGCGCATGTGTCCGGATGGGGTGAACGTTTACTTTGATAATACCGCCGGCAGTATTTCAGACGTGGTCATGCAGCATCTCGCGATAGGCGCACGCGTGGTTGTTTGTGGCACCGCCTCTATTGCCTCCTGGGATCCTCCACCCATGGGACCGCGGGTGAATCGCATTTTGCTGACCCGACGAGCAAGAATGGAAGGTTTCATTCTTTTCGATCATAAAGACACTTACTCAAAATATGTCAGTCAGCTGGAAGGGTTGGTAAGATCCGGAGATATTACCTACCGGGAAGAGATCAGCGATGGTCTGGCTTCCGCAATGGGGGCGATCGAAGAGTTGTATCAGGGAAAAAATCTCGGCAAGCGTCTGATTCGACTTTAGTCGGACTTGTCGGCAGGCTCTGATTTCTTTTCCGCATCTGCAAGAGTTGGACGGAATGTTTTTTCTATCGAGACTGTTTTTTTCTGTCTGAGGTAATTCGCCAGCACGTCCTGCACGCGTGCGTCGACCGTTGCCTCAGCACCCACAGCCACTCCCCATCCGGCTATACGATACTTGCGTTCCGGCTCAAGCGGCTGATTACCGATCATGACATCTGCAATCCTCATGTCTTCACCCTTCTCCGGCAATAGCGTGTAGTCTATTCCTTTGGTGCGCAGCATATCCAGCGCAGTACGATGTGCAGGATCTCGATTGAAAACGTCATCTGCAGCCGCTTCCAGCATATCTCTGATCTGCACGCCATCAAGCGTGCCAACGTAAATATGCTCCGGACCGCGTGCCGTTTGCTCCACCACATCTTCCAGCGTAATCGTCGCGCCCGGCAGCAATGTGCTTCCCCATCGGTAGCCCGGGAAGGCAGCAACATCTGCCCCCGTATGCTGCACCATGGCATCCAGCAATAACTCATCCCAGCTTCCATTGAAGCTGCCTCTTCGATATAGCAAAGATTGAGTGACCGAAAGTTTGCCACCAAGGTTTTCAGATCCGGATTCATAGGCAAGCCTGATCTGCTCATCCATCTTGCGGTCTGCCGGTAGAAAACTTTGTACAACGGGCAGCAGGTTATAGCGAAAATCGAGTACACCGCGTTTGCCGATCTTCATATCCATCACACCCAGGAAGCGACCCTGTGCGCCTGCATTGGTTACCAGGGTTTTACCTTTTTTATTTTTCACCGCTATCGGTTCAGGCAGCGGTGTAAGTGAACGGCCGCCCAGGATCACATCAATGCCAGTCACGTGTGCCGCCAGTTGCAGATCCGCATCAACGCCGGCACGTGACAGCAACACAACTGCAATTGCACCTTTGTCGCGAACCTCATCAACAGTCTTTTGCAGGCCGGCAGGATCAAACTGAACGTCAAATTCTGTACCGGCTTCTGCACTCTGCGCATCCGGTGATTCAAGCGTATCGGTTAAAGGGTGTCGCGCTTCATTATGTGTCAGCTGTCCAATAACAGCGATGATTCTGCCGTCCCTGCGAAACAGGCGGTAAGGTGGCAACGCTCCTCCGTCATTCTGTTTGCTGACCAGATTCCGGGCGATGTAGCCGGATGTTCCGTCCGGCATTTCGTCTGTGATTGAATCTCTGTCCGGCAACGCCAGATCAATTTTCAATTCCCCGCGTATCCGCGTTACGGCAGCTTTTGATGCCCAGGGCGCCCAGGATTTGCTGGCACCATTGCCACCATCCATTAGTACTGCGTTCTTTCGCGTTTTACGGACGATGTGTATCAACGTGGCCAGATGGGCCACACCTCCAAGCATGCCGTAGTCCTTGGCAGATGCCTCATAATCTGCACTGCTGAATGCATATGCCTGGGCAGAACCAATCATAAGATTGTAATATTGCAGCAGTTCGTCGCCAGATACCGTTAACGCGCGATTCGCAGATGATTCGGGCAATATCTGCCCGGCAGGCTCCCGATAATATAGCGGTTTCCATTGATCCAGCAGATCGGTAATGTGCAGCAGAGTGACATTACCGAAAGGTGGAAGATCATAGAACTGTTCCATGCCCTCCTGCGCCTTCAATGGCGCCTGCATGCACGCGCCACCCGCCGCCATGATGAACTGAAGAAAAGCACGTCTGTCTGTCATGCGTTTGCCTCAATGCCGTGTTCTACATCGTGATGGATCTGATCTGGCACGACCGCAGCAACCGGAACTTATTTGGGTTTGGTTGTTGCAATACTCGGACGCACTGAAAATTTTTCATACCATGACTTCAGTGCAGGAAAATGCCCTTGCCAGTTGTAATCGGGCAATCTGAAGTCCAGATAATCCACTGCACACGCCAGAGTGATCGTAACGATATCAATTCTGTCTTCCAGTTCTTTGGCCTTATCCTCAAAGTACTGCAGCGTTGTTGTGATTTTATCGGTCTGGCCGTCCAGCCATTCCTTCCACTGCAGTTCTTCTGGTCTTGCCAGCAATTCATATCGCACAAGCAAAGCAGCGCCAATAATGCCATCGGCCGCAGCGTGATCAGTCAGCATTTTCCAGCGCGTCTGCTCATCACCAAAGAGATTGCCTTTAAATGTGGTGTTGAGGTATTCACAGATGACCTTGCTGTCGAAGAGAACCTGTTCATCATCGGTGAAAAACGTGGGAACCTGGGCCAATGGGTTGTACGGAAGAATGTTCGTATCGCGTTTGACCGGGCTCGCAGCGGCAGGCAGGCGTTCTATTCTGTCGTTGATGCCCAGCTCTTCAGCCACGATCATGGCCTTGCGCACAAAGGGGGATGCAGAAGAATAAAAAATTTTCATGTATGTCTCCTTGTCAAAAATATTGTTCTAAAAATTGCGATAACTGTTCAGCCACGGCTCATCGCCGGTTTTTCGGCAGGTGCGGCATGCGCTTTGGCCTTTACCCGACGGTCTGCAATAGTTGCCACTCCCGTCATTACTGCCAATATAGCACCCAGCACACAAGTACCAGTCCAGCCGCCTTGAGTCCATGCCACTGTACCCAGCGTTGAGCCAGACGCACCACCAATGAAATAACTTGTCATGTAAACAGCATTCAGTCGAGAGCGGGCTTGTGGCAGCAAGGCAAAGATGATCGTCTGATTATTGATATGCACACCCTGCAGAGCCAGATCAATAATCAGCATACCTGCCAGAAACCACCATAGATTATCGATGCCAAGCCACAACAATCCCCAACTGATCACCAGCAATATCACACTGACAGTGGAAACGGTGTCCCCCAATCCGCGATCGGCGAGCCGGCCGGCAAGGGAAGCCATCATTGCCCCCATGACGCCGGCCAGACCTACCAGGCCAATAGCCACATCACTCAGGCCATGCGCCGGGCCGGCCAGAAGCAAGGCCATTGTAGAGAAAAGTGCACTGACCGACGCAAATGCAAGACCGCCCATCAGTGCCCGTGTGCGCAAACGCGGCTGCTCGCGTAACAGCGTAAACAGCGAAGCCAGAATCGACAAATATCCGGCAGCGTGTGGATTGCGCGATGCAGGCAGTTTGAACCACAAGGTACTGGCAATCACAAGCATGATCACGCCCGAAACAACATAGACTGTAGACCAGCCACCGATGCCGGAAAGCAGGCCTGCCACGCTTCGGGCCAGCAGAATGCCCGTCAGCAGACCGCTCATCACCATTCCGACGGCGCGACCACTGCGACTGGGTGCCGACAGTATCGCGGCCATCGGAACCAGCACCTGCGCGGCCACCGAAAACAGTCCTGCCATTCCGACACCGGTAAACAGCATGCCGCTATTATGGGCAAAGCTACTGATGAACTGCCCTATGGCAGCCAGCACCATCAATCCGACTGACAGCTGCCGACGATCCAGTTTGTCGCCCAGGGGTACAATGAACAGTAAGCCCAGCGCATAACTCACCTGAGCCACAGTGACTGTCAGTGCAGCCTTGGTTTCGGAGATGCCCAGATCCAGCGAAATGGAATGCAGCAGCGGCTGATTGAAATAATTGCCTCCGGCGCACAGTCCGCAGGCAATTGCCATCAGAAGAAGAACGGGGGTACTCAGGTATTGTTGCTGCGGATGATTGTCAGACA
>JAFAGQ010000096.1 GCA_023422555.1 Pseudomonadota bacterium | reverse complement strand
GCATCACGAATGTCATCCGGTTCGAGCACCACATAGTTTCCCTTGCTGTACTCAAATGCCTTGACGATCTCTTTCCAGGGAACTTCCTCTCCTGTGTCGGAGTTGACACGTTCGTATCTGATGGGTGCATTATCACGCGAATCCAGCATGCGAAAATGCAAATCGGCTCGACGTTCCCCGGGCATCAGCGCCACAGGAATATTCAACAATCCAAACGAAAGCGTTCCATTCCATATCGGGCGTGCCATTTCAGGTCCTTATTCAAGGTAGTCAACGCGCCGGAAACGGCGCGGGTCAGGCATTCTGATGAACCGGCTGGCAAATGAACGCGCTACGGCGCCATGACATTTGCCAATATCCGTCTCACGTTGTTGGTGTAACCTTCTGTCCCAGCGCATCAATCAGTGGCGTGCCATCTTCTTTGCTCAGCGCGCCCTTTTGCGGCAGCGGCAGAATATCAAGCACCAAATCTGCCGGTCGGCAAAGACGCACCCCTTTGGGTGTAATCACGAAAGGGCGGTTGATCAGAATAGGATACTCAATCATTGCGTCAAGCAACTTCTCATCGCTGACATCCGGATTATCCAGCCCCAGCTCTTTATAAAGCGTTTCTTTCTGACGCACGCCATCGCGCACACTGATCCCTGCCCGCTCGATCATGGCGGCGAGCTCCTGACGAGTCGGCGGATTGTGAAGATACTCGATGACTTCCGGCTCTACGCCGGTGTTTCGAATCAATGCCAGCGTCGTGCGGGACGTACCGCAGCGAGTATTGTGATAAATCGTGATATCCATAAATTGACTCCATAACGATCTGTCTGCCAATCATAGCATTCAGGGAGTCAGCTGCGTGCAACATTGAGCAGTGAGCGACAGACCAATTTCACATCGCTCACAGTACCAATCACCCCTTGCTTTTCTGCAAAGCCTGATCCAGATCGGCCAGGATATCGTCGATATGTTCAATACCCACGGACAGGCGGACCATATCCTGGCTGACGCCGGCTTTTTCCAGTTCTTCGTCGTTCAGCTGACGATGAGTGGTCGATGCCGGATGACATGCGAGCGATTTTGCGTCGCCGATATTGACCAGGCGCGTGATCAATTGCAGGGCATCGATGAATTTTGCCCCTGCCTTTGCATCTCCTTTGACGCCAAAGCACAGGATTGCCGACGGCGTGCCGCCCATATATTTTTTGGCAAGCTCATGCTCGGGATGGTCGGGCAATCCTGCGTATTTCACCCAGCTTACCTGTTCGTGATCCTGCAGAAAACGGGCCACCTTCAATGCATTTTCGCAATGACGCTCGACCCGCAGCGCCAATGTTTCGATGCCCTGCAGAATCTGGAAAGCCGCCAGCGGTGCGAGTGCCGCGCCGGTATTGCGCAGTGGCCCCACGCGGCAGCGACCGATGAAGGCAGCTTCTGCAAAGGCCTCTGTGTACACGACACCATGATAAGCCACGTCCGGCTCGTTCAGAACGGCAAACCGCTCCTTGTGATCGGCCCACGGGAATTTCCCTGAATCCACGATGGCACCTGCAATGGTCGTACCATGCCCGCCCATATACTTGGTCAGTGAATGCACGATAATATCTGCACCATGCTCGAAAGGTCGGCACAGCGCAGGCGTTGCCACCGTATTGTCAACGATCAGGGGGACACCATGCTTGTGAGCCACATCGGCCAGTGCACGGATATCAACCAGATTGCCTGCGGGGTTGCCTATGGATTCGCAAAAAACTGCTTTGGTCTTGTCATCAATCAGCGCTTCCAGTGCCGCAATATCATCGTGGGGTGCCATACGCACCTCGATGCCCTGGCGAGGAAATGCGTGGGCAAACAGGTTGTAGGTGCCGCCATATAACTTGCTGACCGACACAATGTTATCGCCAGCCTGGGTGATTGTCTGAATTGCATATGTGATTGCGGACATACCTGAGGCAACGGCCAGCGCGGCAATCCCCCCTTCCAGCGCAGCCACGCGTTCTTCGAGCACCGCATTCGTGGGATTCATGATGCGAGAATAAATATTACCGGCAACTTTCAGATCAAAAAGATCAGCCCCGTGCTGTGTATTGTCAAACGCGAATGATGAAGTCTGATAGATAGGAACCGCTACTGATTTTGTGGTGGGTTCGGGGCTATAGCCTGCGTGTATGGCCAGCGTCTCAAGTTTCATTGATGCTCCTCTCTTTGTACATTTGATATTCGAAAACCCCAGGCAGAATGCTGGGCATATATCCCAGCGGGATTTATAACCGACATCCGGGATTCTGTCAGCTTTCTGTTTGATCTTAGCTTATTCCTTCGCATTGCAGATTGTACAAGAACGCCAGATTCACATGGTTTATGTGTTTATCAAATCCCTGCGCGCGGCCGGCAGTCCTGCCCCCTGAGGCCGGTTGCCTTTTCTGTATTCATCCGGCGTGGTCCCCATCAGTCGGCGAAACATGCTGATAAAGGCAGACGCGCTGCTATAACCCAGATCCAGACCGATATTTTCGACAGTCTGCCCCTGGTCCAGGCGCGATAGCGAGGTAAGTACCTTGAGACGCTGTCGCCACTCTGCGAATGACATACCCAGGTCACGCTGGCAGCGTCGCATCAGCGTTCTTTCGGTTGTATGGTTCAGAACAGCAAATTCGGCAAGGGTACGTGCATCTCCCGGATTGGCCTTCAAAGCCTGCAGGATCGGGCGCAGCAACGGATCATCAGAAGCGGGAAGATACGTCCCGGCGCATTCTGCCAGACACAATTGATCAAGTAGGACCTGAAGCAATCGCTGCTCGCGTTCAGAACCTGGTATGGCGGGTGGCTTGCGGTTCAGTTCTTCCAGTAGCGCACGCAAAAAAGGGCTGACTGTCAGAGCACAGGGCGATCCCGGCAATTCCTGGCATAGTGATGCATCCACATACATCGAACAGTGCCGCTCAGCCAGGCGATTGAACGCAATATGCTCCGTATGTGGCGGCAGCCAGATGCCATACTGGGGTGGCGACAGATAGTGCTGAGTCTCCAGTTCAATTTCCATGACTCCGTTGAACGAATAAACGAACTCTCCCCAATGATGACGATGGCGCGGATAGATGGTGCCCGCCTGCTCGCTCACAGCCCGAAAGACGATCGAGGCGGGCAATGACGCGACAAACGGCGGCTGTCGCATATGTGTCGCCGGCTTTCGCAAAGAAGGATTATTGTTAAGGGTCATAACGGTCAGACTGGCTTAAACACGATATCAGTTGTCATATTTAAACTATATATTCCTAATCCGTCAATGAGATAATCTCCCTTCATAGTCAATAGTCATGTTACAGGATCGGAATCATGGATGAACGCAAGGCAATAGACGGCAAAGCAACAGGGCTGATGCTGCTGACTTGCGCGATCTGGGGTTTGCAACAGGTCGTATTGAAAGGTGCCGCACCAGATGTCGCACCCGTCTTTCAGATCGCCCTGCGCTCGGGTATTTCAGCTGTCATGGTTGCAATTCTGATCTATGCGCGTGGCGGCCGTATCAATCTGTCGGATGGCACCTGGAAGCCGGGACTTTTTGCCGGACTACTGTTTGCTGTTGAATTTCTGTTGGTTGCCGAAGGTCTGCGCTATACGACGGCATCTCATATGGTGATCTTTCTATACACGGCGCCGGTTTTTGCGGCGCTGGGGCTTTACTGGAAATTGCCCAACGAGCGACTGACGCCCATTCAGTGGATTGGCATTGCGGTGGCCTTTGCCGGGATTGTTGTCACTTTTACCGGGCGGACCTCTTTCAGTGAGGCACAAGGCGCCAATCCCCTGCTCGGAGACCTGCTGGGTATCTGCGCGGCCATTGCCTGGGGCGCAACCACGGTCGTCATCCGTACAACGCGGCTTGGCAACACTCCCAGCACTCATACCCTGCTCTATCAATTGATTAGTGCAGTCGTCATATTAACGATCGCATCCGTGGTTATGGGACAGGCTTATTTTCATCCGACCCCGCGTGCCTTTGCCGCCATGACATTCCAGATATTGGTGGTGTCTTTTGGCAGCCTGCTGCTCTGGTTCTGGCTGCTGCGTCAGTACCTGGCTTCGCGCCTGGGTGTTCTGTCATTCATGACGCCGCTCTTCGGCATCACCTTTGGTGTCTGGTTACTGAACGAACCGCTGGAGCCGAATTTTGTGGCGGGTGCGCTTCTGGTACTGTTTGGGATCCTGCTGGTCAGCGGTTATGAGTGGCTTGCACAATTGCTTGCACGCCGCCGAAAATTACCGCAACATTAAGGTTTTGCAATAGCCGTAACGGTGCGAGCCTGATCCGTACCCGATCGAGGAATAGTTTGATTGTGAAACCCAGAAACCCTGAACCCGTCCGTTTCGGCTTTCTTCTGCTCCCTCACTTTACGATGACCGCATTTTCCGGCCTGCTTGATATATTACGCCTGGCCGGCGATGAAGGCGACAACAGCCAGCCTCTGCGGTGTGCCTGGCAGGTGATAGATGAAACCGTGGCGCCGGTGCGATCTTCCAGCGGCATTCAGGTCATGCCCTCCGAAATGCTGGGTGACGCCTCGCGCTTTGATTATCTCGTTGTCGTGGGTGGTCTGCTGCACACAGGCCCTGTCCTTTCTGCGGCCCAGAAAGCTTTTATTCAGCGCGCCGCACAGCACGATGTCACGCTCGTTGGCGTCTGTACCGGCGTGTTTGCACTGACGCAGGCGGGCGTCATGCAGAACCACCGTATTTGCGTAAGCTGGTTTCATTACTGGGATTTTATTGAGCAGTTCCCGCGAGTCGATCCGGACCTGATTGTTGCCGACCGCCTGTTTGTGTTTGACCGCAGGCGCATCAGTTGCTCAGGTGGCCGTGCATCCATTGATGTTGCCGCTGAAATTCTGAAGCATCACATTGACGAATCCATCGTTCGCAAGGCCCTGCGCATTCTGCAGGTGGAAGATGACGATCGCAATCGCGCGCCGCAGCCGCTGCCACCCGGCGTCGCACGGGATACGCATCCCCTGGTACGCCGAGCTATCCTTCTGATGGAGCAGCACGTAGGCCACGCGCTGAGTATGGATGAACTGGCCGGGAAGCTGCATATTTCAGTCAGACAACTGGAGCGGCTTTTCAAGGAGTCCACCGGCTCAAGCCCGCAGGCGTATTCACGTGGCGTGCGACTTCGTATGGCGGCCTGGCTGCTGACACACACCAACCGCTCCATCGCAACCATTGCTTCTTCATGTGGCTTTGCAGATGCGTCGCATATGGGCAGAGATTTTCGAAGCACATTTGACATGTCCCCGGGTCAATGGCGTGCGCATGCCCAATTGCCCCCTTCCCTGCTGCCAGCGGACCATGCACCTGCAGACGAAGTCAGTGAAGTCTTTCCCGGCCGCGACCGGTTCTACTGATCAGGAAACTCCCCTATACCATCCCGTCACCGGGAAAATGAAGCGCCCATGTCGTTATGGCGGAATTATTCCAATCATTAGTCGTAATTATTCTAGCTCCTGAATCACCGATTTGCTTTACTTGCTGTCAAAACGCGGCTTTGTCGGCCGCCTGACCATAGCGGCAAGAGGAGTCTATGCGCAATCGCTATTCTATTTTCAGCCTGATCCGCAATGGATTGAGTTACCACGAAAAATGGCCTCGAGCATGGCACAGTCCCGAACCCAAATCGGAATACGATGTCGTCATTGTCGGCGCGGGCGGGCACGGACTGGCAACGGCCTATTATCTGGCCAGGGTTCATGGCATTCGCAATATTGCCGTTGTCGAAAAAGGATGGCTGGGTGGCGGCAACACGGCACGTAATACCACCATTGTGCGCTCCAATTATCTGTGGGACGAATCAGCGCAGCTCTATGAAAAAGCCATGCAGCTGTGGGAAGGCCTGTCTCAGGATCTGAATTACAACGTGATGTTCAGCCAGCGCGGTGTCATGAATCTGGCTCACACACTGCAGGAAGTTCGCGACACGCAACGTCGTATCAATGCCAATATCTACAACGGTGTTGATGGCGAGTGGCTGACGCGCGAGCAAATCCGGGAAATCGTACC
>JAFAGQ010000067.1 GCA_023422555.1 Pseudomonadota bacterium | reverse complement strand
GACAGACCGGCTGGACCAGCGGTTTGCACAGATTCGACAAGTCAGTATGGGCGCAGAGGCCTGGGGCGGCGGATCGGTGCAGGCCTATCGCTTCGTTCTGGAACTGGGTCTGCTGCTATTGTTGCTGACAGCGGGCTGGCTGGCTGCCAGCAACGATCTGTCGCCGGCCTCATGGCTGCTGTTCGTGCTGGTGTCCTACAAAGTCCTGGATCCTCTGCTTGATGCAGCGGCCCACCTGGTTGAGTTGCGCGCCATGCTGCAGGGTGAAGCGCGATTGCAGCGCTTGCTGGATACGCCGGTACTCAGGGAAGGAGAGCGTACCGATACGCCGCGAGACTTCAG
The DNA here is from genome assembly GCA_023422555.1 of Pseudomonadota bacterium. Taxonomy (GTDB): domain Bacteria; phylum Pseudomonadota; class Gammaproteobacteria; order Burkholderiales; family Burkholderiaceae_B; genus Advenella. The sequence goes on along the minus strand of JAFAGQ010000067.1, from coordinate 7,847 downwards.
TGTGGCTTATCGACACGTGAGCTTCGCCTACAACAACAAGCCGGTTTTACAGGACATTGACTTTGATGTGCCCCAGGGCACTGTTACGGCCATTGTGGGTCCTTCGGGGGCGGGTAAGAGCAGTCTGTTGCATTTGCTGGCGCGTTTCGATGATCCGCAAGCGGGCACCATTTATCTGGGCGACACGGATTTGCGTGCCTGGCGCAGTGACAGCCTTTATCAGTATTTGGCTTTTGTGTTCCAGGACGTGCAACTCTTTGAGGGCAACATCCTGGAGAATGTTCGCATCGGGCGCGAGGGCGCAAGTGATGAGGAAGTGATGGATGCGTGCCGCAGGGCTGGGTGTGATTCGTTTGTGCAACACCTTGCGCAAGGCTACGCAACGCGCATTGGCGAAAACGGCCAGCAATTGTCAGGAGGAGAGCGCCAGCGCCTTTCAATTGCACGCGCAATCCTCAGGAATGCGCCGGTGCTGTTGCTTGATGAGGCCACCGCTTCAGTCGACTCCCAGTCCCAGCACATCATTGAGCAGGCACTGGCGCTTCTGGCCAAAGACAGAACGGTACTGATGGTGGCGCATCGTCTGAATGCCGTTCGCCATGTCGATCAGATACTCGTACTTGACCAGGGACGTGTGCGCGAGAAGGGTACACATCAGCAATTACTGGCGCAGGGTGGGCTGTATGCAGAGCTTTGGCGCAGACAGGAGGTGGCAATGCACGATGAGGGCGACAATGACACCAGTCAATGACGTTCTCAATCCGTGGCGCGATCCCGATCCGGTATTCAGTCCTGCCCGGGCTGCCAGTGACTTCCTGGGCGAGCGCGAACTCCTCTTGCTCTGTGCGCCGCTTTCTGTTGCACCGACTGTACCGCGAGGCTGGCTGGATGCAGGCGAGCGTATCCGCGGTGAGGCGTATCGATTTGCTGCCGATGGCCAGCGCCATTTGCTTGCACACGGCCTGAAGCGATGGGCTATCAGCAATCTGTTGAACGTGTCGCCGCGGGATCTGATATTTTCACAGAATCACCTGGGCAAGCCGGTGCTGCATGACGCCGCGGTGCACTTCAGTCTGAGCCACAGCGCCGACTGGGTTGCAGTGGCGCTGTATCGAGAGGCTTCGCTAGGTGTCGACGTAGAGGCAGGGCGCAGTGCGATGCAGAATCCCGCAACATGGCCTGATATTACGCACCCGGACGAGCCTGTTCCCGAAGATACCGGCGCTTTTCTGACTACGTGGACATTGAAGGAAGCCATCAGCAAGTGCAGTGGAGAAGGGCTGACGATGGATTTCCGCGGATTGAGCCTGCGCGCATCGGGCGATCAAAGCGAGATCTACCGGGCCACAGATGGAAAACGGCATTGGCATGCCGGACACGAACAGCTGGATTCCAATACCCATCTGGCCTATGCCAGTATGGTGCCGTGGAAACGGGTCAGGCGGCGGCTGGTTTTGTCATTTGGACGCGGGGACGAGCGTAGCGACTGACTCAGCTCAGGGCGAATCGCCTGGCTTCACTGGGCAATACGCCAAATTGCTTGCGAAATGCCGTGCTGAAATGACTGAAGTTGCTGTATCCGAGCTGGATGGCCGTTTCTGTCACGCTATATTGCAGCAGCAGTCTGCGTGCGTGTTCCATGCGTTCGCGCTGAAACAGGGCGTATACGCTTACACCGAACAGATTTTTGAAGCCTCGTTTGAGCTTTAGCTGATTCAGTCCGGTTTCCCGGGCCAGCTGGTCGATGGTGGGCGGATTGCTCAGATCAGCCAACAGGCGTTCGCGGGCGGCGAGCAATTGCCTGCGTTCACGGGGCGCGACTCCTGAACTGACGGCTTCGGGCTGCAATGATTTGAGCTGCCACGCCAGAAACTCCAGCGCTGCAGCATGAACCAGCAAGGGGGACGTATTGTCTTCTGCCAGAAGCCGCCCCAGCCGGTCTGTTGCGTCGCGGATTCGCAGATTGCTGGCACTGCGCAGCAGGCAGAAGTCGCTTGCGCAACCCTGATAAAGTGCTTCGGATTCTTCCCCCGCCAGTTCACACAGCAACTGTGGCGTAATGCGCAATTCGATATTGCACCAGCCGGCACTGCAACCGATCTGATATCGTTTTCCTGGCGTGAAAGTTGCCAGAACATCGTCGCTGTCAAGTTCGAAGCTGCGGCCTTCACACGTTATGTTGGTCTTTCCCCGCAGAAGACAATTGAAATGAACCCGGGCATCGGCATCGTCTTCGGTGACTGCATCCATATGCTGTCCCGACTCGAACTGCACAAGCGAGACGGCCAGCCCAGGCTGCAAATCCAGTGTTTTGACAGCGGAACCTGTTGTCGCCAGCTGATGGTTATCGAAAAACTCTGTTGAGTTCACTACCTGCATATTCTTACCTCAAATCTGCATGAACGCTGTGTCCGCATAAGGGGCGTCTGCCTATAGCGAGGGTCCCATCCTTGAAGGATACGGTCTGTGTGCCAATTCCATTCTTACCATATAACCAGGAGTAGGAATGCGAGTAGGGCCGATGAAAGTATAATGATAATCATTCCTATTAGCAATGAGAATAGCCATTCATTCAGAAGATCACTTGATGTTCCCCCTCACAGACTTGCCATCTGGAAGTAGGTTGTTACAAATAATTCGCTTGTGGGGAGTGCCGATCCTTTTGGGGTGGTACAGAAAAAGCAGGGCATTTACTCTTTGACAATTCTCTTCATGGGTTCTACTTCAATGAAAAAATTGTCTTTCCCATATCGACGACCCAACGGTCGTCTGCTTTTTGCCCTGGCCGTTGGCGGCTTGTATACCGTTCCTGTCTGGCAGACCCAGGCACTCGCACAGCAGGCTGCCGTCGATGCGCAGCAGTCATCTGTATTGCCGTCCATTTATGCGACCTCTGCAGCAGACGACGAACAGAATCTGTTTACGACACCGGCCAGTACGACGGTGGTAAACGCAAAAACGCTGCAGGATCAGCACCTGGACACGCTGGGGGAGATCGCGCATCGTCAGCCCAATATGCACCTGACCAGTTATACCCATGCCAACCCGATTATCACGATCCGGGGATTGGGTATTCATGCCGATGAAGCCGACAGCACGAATATTCCGGTGGTGCTTGATGGCGTGCCGGTATCGAGCCTCTCGGTTGGCCAGTTGTTCGATCTGGATCAGGTAGAGGTTCTGCGCGGACCTCAGATACTGGAGGGACCCAATGGACTTGGCGGCCTGATTCGTCTGCGTTCCCGCGATCCGGGCGAGACATCGGGAGGTAACGTAGCGCTGGAGTATGGAAGCCATAACCGCCGGCGCGCAACCGTCAGTGGCGACCTGCGATTGAGCGGCAGCACAGGTCTGCGTATCGCGTTGGGAGCAGAAAAGTCCGATGGTGAAACGAAAAACACGACACTGGATAAGGACGACACGGCAGGCTGGAACAGTAACCAGGCCAAGCTCAAACTGCTGCATAAAGACGACGCGGGCGGCGAATGGCGCCTGGGGCTGTATCACATGAATTCGCGCGGCGGCAATGACTATTTTGCGCCTAAAGACTTAAGTCGCGAGCACGAATCAAATGCGACCGACGAAGGTACGGACAATACCAAATACACGCTGGTGTCGGGCAGCTATCAGCGCCTGTTCGCTTCGGGCACACGATTGTCTGTGTCTCTGGGCGCAAGCCGGTCAGAGTGGGACTACTGGCTGCCTGAATCCATGTTCAATGCGCGTAATGGCTTCAATATGGTGACCCGTGAGCTCAGTGCAGATGCACGCCTGAGCGGCAAAAAAGAGGCGATCGACTGGACTGTTGGCTTGTTCGCACAGCAGACACGACGCGATGCACCGTATCTTTATGACATGGCACCGTATTACACCAGTGATACCAATGCAGAACGCAAGGGCACGACAACCGCCTTATTCGGACAGGTCGGATGGACGTTTGCCCCCGGCTGGCGGGTGGCGGCAGGGCTGCGAATACAGCATGATCGTCAGCGCATGGACTGGCGCAGCGACCAGAGCGGTTATATCGACTCTGACGGTGATGGTATGCCGGACATGCCTTTCAGCACGACTGAATCCATTGAAAACGCCAGCGTTAACAAGACGGCCTGGTTACCCAGTCTGACGCTGGAGTATCGGCCGAATGACCGTCATTTTGCCTGGGTCAGACTGACCCGAGGGTATGAAGCGCCTGGTTTTAACACATTTGCCACGATGAGCGAACAGGCCGGTCAGCCCTATCTTCCAACGCTGGCCAATTACATTGAAGTGGGTTATCGCCTGCGTGGGCAGGATGACAGATGGGAGCTGGGAGCCACAGCCTTCAGTACCGTCATGCATGACCAGCAGGTGGTGGGCTCAGTCAATGGTCAGAACATGACAAGCAACGCCGCGCGGGCGCACAGTCGCGGTGTCGAGATTACGGGCAGATGGCGGCCCGTGCGGACACTGGAGCTGAATGCCTTTGCCGGCTTTGTGAATGCCAAATGGGACGATTTTGTGCGTGACGGAGAGGACTATGCGGGCAGAAGCTTCAGTATGACACCAAAACAGAGTTATGGCGTGGGCCTGTCATGGCAGCCGCACCCGCAATGGGATCTGGGCGTCAACGTCGTGCGTCATGGCAGGACAACCCTTGCCCCGAATAGTGAAATCGCGAATAAGCCTTACACACTGGTCGATGCCCATGTGACCTATACCAACGGACGCTTCAGTATCGGGGTGTATGGTCAGAACCTCGGTAACGCCCATTACGCTACCCGGGCATTGTCGCAGGATCTGCTGGTGGCGGGCGCTTCCCGCAATATAGGCGTGCGCATGAGCATGAATTTCTGAGGCCACAATGACGACGCAAACCGCTACGACCCCGCTGACGACTCCTTCGCTTTCCGGGGAATACCTGGCCATTGCCCTGATGTATTTTGCGCAGGGTGTGCCCATTGGCCTGGCATTCAATGCCCTGGGTGCCATGATTCGGCACGGCGGACATAGCGTAGCGGCTGTCGGACTGACGGGTCTGGCCTTTCTGCCCTGGGCGCTGAAATTCCTATGGGCGGGCCCTGTCGAAAACGCCTGCTCGCGCTGGGGACTGCCCCGGTTCCTGTGGATGACGCAAGCCATGATCGTATTGACATGTCTGATCATGATCCCATTTCCGCCTTCGACCGCGCTCTATGCCGTCATTGCACTAATCGTATTTCTTAATCTGTTGTGCGCAACGCAGGATATTGTCACCAATTCCTATGCGGTTCTGCGATTCCAGGGACGTCGCGCCGGCACGGCCAACGCCATACAGATTGCCGGATTTATCGGCGGCATGCTGATAGGCGGGGGAGGGCTGCTTCAGGTTTATTCGTCTCTGGGGTGGCCGGTGACCATGTTGATTCTGGCGCTGCTAATGGCCGTGGTGTACATACCGCTATTGCTGATTCCGGGATGGCGCGAGGCGGCACGTGCAACGAAGGCAACCACGTCACGCGTGAGATTGCGCGATCTTGCCAGACATCGCGATCTGGGCTGGGCGCTGCTGCTCGCCCTGAGTTTCAAATTTGCCGGAACAGCGGTGTCTACGCTGGCCCAGCCCTGGCTGCTGGACAAGGGTTTTAATCTTGAAGAGATTGGCCGCTTGCAAATGAGTAATCTGGTCTTTGTGGCTATTGGCGGAGCCTGCATCGGCATACCTCTGCTGCGGCGTTTCGGTAACCGTCAGGCAGTGTTGCTTGGCATGATACTGTCGGGCCTGCTGATGGGAACCGCCTGGGCGTTGCAGTACACCGGGTCGTTTTCTGCGATGACCTTATACGCTGCGTTCGCGTTCCAATCGCTGTTTGAGGGCGCCATGTTTGTGACGGTGTGGGCGCTGTTCATGAACTGGTCATCAAAAGACCGTCCGGGTACTGACTTTACCGTGATGCAGTGCTGCGAAGGATTTGGCAATGCGATTGCGGCAGGCATGATCGGTGGATTGGGTCAGGCATACGGATATGGGGATGCTTTTGCCATCGCCTGGGCCAGCGCAACTGGTGTACTTTTGATAACCCTGGTCTGCCTGCCACGATTGCAGATTGCAGAGAAATAAAATGACTGGCCGCAAATTGACCATGCATTGAGCGATCAGACCGGGAAATTTTGCCGGTCAGCCCGCGCTTGCTTTATGATGGCGGGGTCACTCAATCATCGTTATTTCAGCAGGAAAATCATGTCATCACAGAACCGTCTGGATTTTGTCCGTTTCGCCACCCAGCAAGGGGTCTTGCGTTTCGGGCAGTTCAAGGTAAAGTCGGGTCGCCTCAGCCCCTATTTTTTCAATGCCGGCCTTTTCAATTCAGGAAAATCCGTGGGTGAGCTTGGTCGCTTTTACGCGCAGGCGCTACTGGATTCCGGTCTGGATTTCGATATGCTTTTCGGACCTGCCTACAAGGGAATTCCGCTGGCTGCCGCTACCGCAATTGCGCTCGCCGATCGCAAGGAAGGGGCCAGGGATGTACCTTTCGCTTTCAATCGAAAAGAAGCCAAGGCCCATGGTGAGGGTGGCACCCTGGTAGGTGCACCATTAGAGGGGCGGGTGGTGATTATTGATGATGTGATTACCGCAGGGACCTCTGTGCGAGAGTCTGTGGACATCATTCTAGCCGCAGGTGCAACGCCTGCTGCCGTACTGATTGCCATGGATCGCATGGAACGCGCCGGGGCCGATGATGCCTTGTCTGCCCATTCGGCGGTTCAGGATGTTCAGCAGAAATACGGCATGCCCGTGATCAGCATTGCGTCACTGAATGACATCATGCAGCTGTTGGATGAAGACAGCAGTTTTGCCGAGCATCAGTCCTCGGTTGCGGCGTATCGCGAGAAGTATGGCGTTCAGGATTGAATGGCCAATCCTTGACCACTGAACCATTGGGCGTTGAACCTTAGGCCGATATTTCGCAGTCTATTGCCTTACCCTTCCAAGTGCAGCCCCAATTCAATTGCAGCCCGTTTTTCGGGCTGCTTTTTCTTCCGCGGGCTGCTTTTACTTACGAACTATCCGCCCAGTTTCTCTTTCAGAAGCTGGTTGACCTGAGCAGGGTTGACCTTGCCCTTGCCGGCTTTCATGACCTGACCGACCAGAGAGTTGAACGCTTTCTGCTTGCCGGCGCGGTATTCTTCCACAATGGCCGGGTGCGCAGCCAGGACCTCGTCGATCAGAGCACTGATGGCGCCCGTATCGCTGACCTGTTTGAGTCCGCGCGCCTCGATAATGGCGTCCACGTTACTGTCATGTTCACCAGCCCACATGGCAGCAAACACTTCCCGTCCGGTTTTGTTCGACAGCGTGCCATCGGCAATGCGCTGAATCAATGCCGCCAGACCCTGCGGGGAAACCGGACTGTCCGCGATATCGCGTTCTTCCCGGTTCAGTGATGCTGCCAGTTCACCCATGATCCAGTTGGAAGCCAGCTTGGCCTGAGCAGGTGTCAGATTCGCCATAGTGGCATCGAAAAAGTCGGAGACCCCACGAGTGAGTGTGAGCTGCGATGCATCGTAAGCAGGCAGCCCAAGTTCGGTTTCGTAACGTTCGCGGCGCTCTGCCGGCAACTGTGGCATGTCGGCACGAACCTTTTCAATCCATTCATTACTAATGATCAGCGGTGGCAGATCGGGATCAGGGAAGTAGCGGTAATCGTGAGCGTCTTCCTTGGTACGCATGCTGCGGGTTTCATCGTTCACATCGTCGTACAGACGGGTTTCCTGAACAATGGTACCGCCGTCTTCCAGCACTTCAATCTGGCGGCGGGCTTCAAACAGAATGGCGCGTTCCAGGAATCGGAAGGAGTTGACGTTCTTGATCTCGGTGCGGGTGCCGAATT
>JAFAGQ010000401.1 GCA_023422555.1 Pseudomonadota bacterium | reverse complement strand
CTGCCCGGCATCGGGTTTGAAATAATAATTTTCCTCGATATCACACACCATGGGCATACGACTCAGATCCAGGTCCGCCGGAGCCGTAAACGTGAATGCACTTCTTCGACGCGGCTGAATCCCCACGGCAGAAACGCCGCAAGCCTGTGCCACCACGTCGGCCCAGGCGCCGGCTGCATTGATAATGTGTTTTGCCTGAAACTGCCGGCCATCCTGACTCTCCAGGGTCCAGATACCGTTGTTCAGACGTCCGGTGCGAATATCAACCGAAAACAGCAGCTGAGCACCGTTACGCTTCATGCCTTTCAGATAGCCCTGATGCAGAACGTCAACATCGATGTCTTCGGCATCGTGTTCGTAGATACCTCCATACAGGTCATCGGGTTTCATGCAGGGAACCAGTTCAAGCACTTGCTCTGCGTTCAGCCATTGCACGTTTGGTGCTCTGGCAAGCAGCGTTTGATAGGTGGAATCGGCAAGTGCTTTCTGCGCCTTCGTCGCCACATAAACACAACCGCGAGGATGCAACACGGGATTATCGGTAAATCCGCTGTCCTGTGCAGACTCGAAAAAACGGCGGCACGCACGCGTCAGTGCCTGCAATTGCGGTGGTCCGTAAGTTTCGATAAACATAGCGGCAGACCTGCCGGTGGAATGATAACCCGCATGGGCTTCGCGCTCCAGAACGAGCACATGTGCAGACTGCCTGGACAATTGATAGGCAACAGAGGCGCCGGCAATACCCGATCCGATCACGATAAAGTCAAATACCGATATGTCGCTCACAAGTCTTCTCCGAATTCAGGGTTCTCAATTTAGCGATGGCTGACAGCCCGCCAGCGCATAGCACCCGCTGTTGCCAATGCCTCCTGCTCTTACAACCACCCGGTCTTGCGGAACTGGCGGAACAGCAAGGCACAGATACCAAACATAAGCAGCATGACCAGCGGATATCCGTAAGTCCAGTCCAATTCCGGCATATTCCTGAAGTTCATTCCGTATATACCGGCAATGGCCGTTGGCACAGCCAGGATCGCCGCCCAGGAGGCCAGCTTTTTTGTGATATCCGTCTGGTGTGCCTGGGCAATCATCTGACTGGCTTCAAATGCGAAGGCCAGCGACTCGCGCAAGGCATTCATCTGGTCATCGATACGCGCCACCCGGTCAGACACGACACGATAATAGGCCTGCGAATCCTGTTCCACAAAGGCCAGATTCACAACTGACATGCGTGTACAAATCTCGATCACAGGTGCAATTGAAGTATGTACGCGCAGCAGGTCACGGCGTAGCTTGTACAGTTTGCGCACGTCCGATTCCCGAAAGCCATGCAATATCATTTTCTGTTCCAGCTGCTCGACATCACCTTCAAACTTGGAGGCCAGTGCCAGATAGCTGTCGGCCAGACCATCCAGAATTTCCGCCACCACAAAGTCACTGCCGCGGGCAATCAGATCGGGCGAGCCTTCCAGTCGTTTGCGCACCGGCGTATTGGTCATCGCCTCGCCACGCCGAACAGTCAGGATAAAGCTTTGCCCGAAAATCATTTGCATCTCGCCATAGACAATTTTTTTGTTCTCGCGCGAAATGGTGACGGCAACGATTTGAATATAGTCGCCGTAGTCGATAATCTTGGGTCGATAATGACGCTTGAGTATATCCTTGGTTGCCATCTTGCTGAAAGACAGGTTTTTACAGGTCATACGCAATTCGTCATCAGACGGATCTTTCAGACCGGTCCACAACAAATAATCCGGATCCCTTTTATAGCCGGAGATTTTTTCCGGCGCCACCACACCAAGTCGCTGGCCGCAATGATATTCAACCGATGCCACCACCCCTGAACCTGAGTCGGCGGGGGTGGCTGTTTTTTTGCTTGCTGCCGTTTTTGTTGTGGCGCCAGCGGTTTGCGAATTCGCATTTTCAGCTTTCTGCTGCGCCGGCTCTCTTGAAGATTGTTCTTCTGCGTTGGAAGGCTCTGCTGAGGAAGGCTCCTCTGCTTCGGCAGGCTCCACGCTATCGTTCAGCGCCTCTTCGGCGACTGCATCTTTTTTATCTTTCATGACAGGCTCCCTACAGAATCGGGATCATACCATTCTTAACCTTACACCCTCATTTCCGATTGTTGCAGGTCGCTCTAAACCACACCATTCTTAGCGTTACGCCTGCAACTGGGATGTTGCAGGCTGCTCCTGACCCTGTACTGAAACTCTTCAGGGGCAGAATCCCGTGTAGTCCAAAAGGCCACGGGTAATGATCATTCGCTGAACTTCACTGGTGCCTTCGTAAATCTGTGTAATCCGCGCATCCCGGTAAAAGCGCTGCACGGGATAATCCTGAAGAAAGCCGTACCCGCCATGGACCTGGATTGCCTGGGAACAGACTTTTTCCGCCATCTCTGAAGCAAACAGCTTGGCCTGGGACGCCTCGGAAAGGCAAGGAATGCCCTTGTCCTTCATGGACGCTGCATGCAGTACCATCAGCCTTGCCGCATTGACCTGCGTATGCATGTCAGCCAGCATATTGGCGATACTTTGATGTTTGATCAGTGGTTCATTGAATTGCACTCTATCCTTCGCATACGCGATCGCGGCCTCCAGGGCGGCCCGTGCAATTCCCACGGCCTGCGCCCCGATGCCGATGCGGCCATTCTCAAGGTTAGAAAGCGCAATGGATAAACCACGCCCCCGCTGCCCCAACAGATTCTCTTCGGGAATCGCACAATTTTCCAGAGTAATGGCGCAGGTGTCAGAACTGCGTATACCCAGTTTCTTTTCTACACGATTGACGACAAAACCTGGCGTATCGGTCGGCACCAGGAATGCCGAAATCCCGCGCTTGCCTTCATCCGGATCCGTCACCGCAAACACAATGGCCAGCTTTGCGCGCTTGCCGTTAGTGACGAACTGCTTGGCCCCATTGAGCACCCATTTCCCATTTTCCAGGCGGGCGCGCGTTTTCAGGTTGTGTGCTTCAGACCCCGCCTGCGGTTCGGTCAGGCAGAAACACGAGATGGCACGACCACTTGCCAGATCAGGCAGCCATTGTTTTTTCTGCGCATCATTGCCGCTATTGAGCAAAGTCCCGCAACCGACGGAACAATGAACGGATACCAGTGTTCCCGTTGCCGCATCTGCTGCTGAAATCTCTTCCAATGCCAGTGCATAGGACACGTAATCGGTCTTTGAGCCGCCCCACTCTTCGGGAACCACCATGCCCAGCAGGCCAAGCTCGCCCATTCTCAACAGGACATTGTCATCGATCCAGCCTTCTTCTTCCCAGCGCTCAGCCTGTGGCGCAATTTCCTGCTGCGCAAAGTCGCGAGTCATATCGCGAATCATGCGCTGCTCTTCACTGAGTGCCGTATCGAACGTGCTCATTTTTCCACCTTGCCCAGAGACTGGATAATCGCGGAAAAGTCCAGATGGCCATTGCCCTGGCTGCTGAAAGTCTGATAAAGCTGCTGCGCAGTTGCACCCATCACCACAGGCACTTTTGCGTTGCGCGCCGCTTCTGTTGCCAGGCCCAGATCCTTGAGCATCAGGTCTGAACCGAAGCCACCGGTATACCCCCGGGATGCTGGTGCGGTCTCAACCACATCGGGCCAGGGATTGTACACTTCGGTGCTCCAGCAGCGGCCCGAAGAGGTGTTGATAATGCCGGCCAGAATTTTGGGGTCCATGCCCAGCGAGACGCCAAGGCTCATGGCCTCGGCCGCGCCGATCATGGAAATGCCAAGCAGCATATTGTTGGCAACCTTGGCTACCTGTCCGTTTCCGGAGCCACCGCAATACACGATGTTCTTGCCCATTTGTTCCAATATCGGTTTGGCCTTATCAAAGGCCGACTGCTCTCCGCCTACCATAAATGTAAGCGTACCTGCCTTTGCCCCGCCGGTCCCGCCAGACACCGGGGCGTCCAGCATGACATTCCCCTTTTTCTGTGCTGCGGCAGCAACATCGCGAGAGGTCTGCGGATCAATGGTCGAACAATCGATCAGCATCACGCTGGGGTCCACCGTGGCAAGTATGCCGTCGTCTGCCAGATACACCTTGCGCACATGAATTGAGGCCGGCAGCATGGTAATCAGAACTTCCGGCCTGGCCGCTGCAATCTCGCTGACCGAGGCGGCCGACGTTGCGCCTGCCTTGACCAGTTCCGCAACGGCTGCGTCCACCAGGTCAAACACCTGCAACTGATGTCCTGCCTTGAGCAGGTTCAGCGCCATGGGCGCGCCCATATTGCCCAGTCCGATAAAACCGATATTCATTTTTTATGTCTCCAAAATGAACTGGCTGCTCGGGACGGAATCGTCTCTTCTTTGTTGCAGCCAGTGTACTGGCCCGGTCTGCATGCAAAGGCGCCTGAGTGGCGGTACCGGCGCATGAGACCTGGGGATTATTGACTATATCGCTGTGGATGCCCACATGTGAATACCCTAAGATACTGCGATTCCGACTTCCAGAATGTCATCTAGAGGACGATCTGTGGGCATTCCCTTTGGGCACAAATCAATCTCACACAACGCGAGAAATGACTTCGCCCGATTCAAAATAGCGGTCCAGATTGTCAACCACGCGCTGACTCATTTTCAGTCGCGTTTCCACCGTGGCGCTGGCCGAATGCGGCATCAGCGTCACCCGCTTATGCTCGCGCAGCGCTTCGGGCACCTTCGGCTCGTGTTCGAACACGTCCAGCGCGGCAAAACCCAGCTTGTCTTCCAGCAACAGTTCAGTCATGGCCGTTTCATCAATGACGGTGCCACGGGATACGTTGACGACTGTCCCCTTGGGGCCCAGTGCAAGAAGGACGTCGCGATTGATGAGATGGTGTGTGGAAGGACCGCCTACGCAGGTCAGCACCAGAAAGTCTGCCCATTCAGCCATTGCCGTCAACGATTCCTCGTAACCATAAGGGACATCGTTGCGAGGCTTGCGATTGTGATAGCGAATTTCGCAATCGAACCCGGTCAGGCGTTTTGCCACCGCTGCGCCGATACCGCCCAGTCCCACGATACCCACGCGCTTGCCCGAAACGCTCTGCGCCAACGGAAAAGCCCCTTCCACCGGCCAGCGTCCCTCGCGTACATACCGGTCGCCCCAGACCAGTTGCCGGGCGCTGCCCAGTAACAGGCAGACGGCAAGATCGGCCACGCAATCGTTCAGCACATCCGGCGTATTTCCCAGCTGGATGCCCCGCTTTTTCAGCTCACCCGCATCAATCGTGTCATAGCCCACACCAAAACTGCTCACCACGCCCAGGTCGGGCAGACTATCCAGCCATTCGTTCTTCAGTCCATGACCGGCGGTGGTCACCAGGCCCTTCACGCCTTTGCCGTTTTCTGCCAGAAATGCACCCGGATCCTTCTGTTCCCACAGTTTGATCACGTCATAGTTTTCCTCGACGTGCTTATTGACCAGTGCCGTGCCGCTGGCCACCTGAACGATTTTGGTCCTTGCCATATACCCTCCTTGAAAATGTGTCATCGATGTATCGGAGAATACCACGACTGTGATCACGTAAACGCACTCGGGCACGACGATCATTGACTGCCCGGGCGTCCGAATGCCTGACTGGCGGCATGACCGGCGGACTGACTGGACGACTGGGTCAACGCCCGGGTTTCCGGCCGTCTGCAAGGTCAACGCCAATGGAATCCCGCGCAGGATGGTGTTTTCCCTGATTAAAACTGTTACTCGTTGTAGAATATCTGGTTACTCCCGGTGTCGGGCAACTTTTATTGCAAATTCGATGTCTCT
>JAFAGQ010000390.1 GCA_023422555.1 Pseudomonadota bacterium | reverse complement strand
CGGGTTTCCTGAACAATGGTACCGCCGTCTTCCAGCACTTCAATCTGGCGGCGGGCTTCAAACAGAATGGCGCGTTCCAGGAATCGGAAGGAGTTGACGTTCTTGATCTCGGTGCGGGTGCCGAATTCTTTCTGGCCTACCGGGCGAACAGAGACGTTGGCATCGCAGCGGAATGAGCCTTCCTGCATGTTGCCGTCACAAATGCCCAGCCAGACCACCAGTCCGTGCAGGGCTCTGGCATATTCCACGGCTTCAGCGGCTGAACGCATTTCAGGTTCGGAGACGATCTCAAGTAGCGGCGTGCCGGTACGATTCAGGTCGATGCCGGTCGCAGGCTCGCCTTGCGGGCCCTTGAAACTGTCGTGCAGTGATTTGCCCGCGTCCTCTTCCAGATGGGCACGCGTCAGGTTGACGGTTTTTTCCTGATCGCCAACAAAAAAGCGAATTTTTCCGCCGACAACAACCGGGATCTCAAACTGTGTGATCTGGTAGTTTTTGGGAAGATCAGGATAGAAGTAATTTTTGCGGGCAAAGATAGAGCGGGGTGACACCGTCCCGCCCACGGCCAGGCCAAAGCGAATGGCACGATCCACGGCGCCGCGGTTCATCACCGGCAGGCTGCCCGGCAGCGCCAGGTCAATGCAGTTGGCCTGCGTATTTGGCGCAGCACCGAACGCGGTGCTGCTGCCCGAAAAGATTTTGGATTGGGTTGACAACTGGGTATGGGTTTCCAGTCCGATAACGATTTCCCACTTCATGATTGAATATCCGGTGTACGTGTGTGCCAGTCGGTGTGCTGCTGGAAGCAATCGGCGACCGCCAGCAGACGGCCTTCGTCAAAATAATTGCCAATGAGATGCAGGCCAATCGGACGGGTGCCGTTATTGCCAAAGCCGCAAGGTACAGACATGGCGGGCAGGCCGGCCAGGCTGACACCCAGTGTATAGATATCGGCCAGATAGTCGGACGTGGGGTCGTCGTTATTGTCACCGATATTCTTGGCGACGCCAGGGGTGACTGGTCCGACGATGAGGTCACACTGCTCGCGCAATGCTTTCTGGAAATCGTCGACAATCAGGCGGCGAATGCGCTGGGCCTGCAGATAATAGGCATCGTAATAGCCCTGAGACAGCACATAAGAGCCGATCAGAATGCGTCGCTGCACCTCGGCGCCAAAACCTTCGGCGCGTGAACGGCTGATCATTTCGTCGATATTGCTGTAGGCAGCTGCACGATGTCCGTAGCGTACCCCGTCATAGCGCGACAGATTGCTGGACGCTTCGGCGGGCGCAATCACGTAATAGGCGGGAATGGCCAGTTCGGTATTGGGCAGGGAAATGTCGACGCGGGTTGCGCCCAGCTTTTCCAGTTCTGCCACAGCGGCTTCGATGGCGGCAGCCACGTCACTGTTCAGACCTGAGCCAAAATATTCGCGTGGCACGCCAATGCGCAGACCCTGCAAGGGGCGGGCGCCGCCTTCGCGGCATGCGGCACTGGCCTGTTCAAATGCCTGTTTTACCCGGCCCACTTTATTGGCCGTTCCAAGGCAGTCTTCCAGGCTGGTGGAATCCATGGGGTCAAAGCCACTGATGGTGTCCAGGACCGTGACCAGATCTTTGGCACTACGGGCCAGCGGGCCGGCCTGATCAAGGCTGGAACCGAAAGCGACCATGCCAAAGCGCGATACCGTACCGTAAGTGGGCTTGATGCCGCTGACGCCGCAAAGGGCTGCCGGCTGGCGCACCGAACCACCGGTATCAGTACCGGTAGCGATGGGGACGATGCCCGCCGCCACGGCAACAGCCGAACCGCCAGAGGAGCCGCCAGGCACCGCTTGAGGGTCCCAGGGGTTGCGACAGACGCCGAATGCCGAGTTTTCGTTGCCGGATCCCATGGCAAATTCATCGCAGTTAAGCTTGCCGATATTGACGGCGCCGGCGTTGGCCAGATGGGTCACAACGGTTGCGTCGAAAGGACTGACGTAGTCCTTGAGCATCAGGCTTCCCGCCGTGGTACGCCAGTTGCGCGTCACAAAAACGTCTTTGTGTGCAATGGGGATACCCGTCAGGGGATGCACGTCGCCTTTGGCGATGCGTTCGTCAGCCAGGCGCGCCTGGGCGAGCGTCAGTTCGGGGTCGATATGCAGGAAGGCATTCAGACTGGAAAGCTGGCCGGCGCGATTGAGCGCGGCTTCGGCCAGTTCGACGGCACTGACCTGCTTGCCGTCCAGCGCCTTGCGCAGTCCGGAAAGACTGAAACTGGAAATATCGGTCATGGTTACTCGATTACTTTGGGTACTAGGAACAGGCCGTCTTCCTGCGCGGGGGCATTGGCCATAAGCTGGGTGCGGGTTGTCTCGGACGGCGTTTCTGTGACCTGGTCTTCACGCAGGCGAAGCGCGATATCCTGGATGGCTGACAGCGGGTGTGCCAAAGGCTCGACACCTTTGGTATCTACCGCCTGCAGCCTTTCGATAAGGCCAAGAATACTGTTCAGGTCTGTGAGGGCCTGAGTCTTTTCTGCCGGATCCAGTTCGAGCCGGGAGAGTCGCGCAATGCGGGTCACGTCGTTTTCGGTTAGGGGCATAAACGCTTGGTTCTGGAAAATTGATTGAGTTGCTGGCAGCACCGCGCGAGGCATGTCAAAAAAAAGCGTCAGCAGTTGGAAAAAACCGACTGAAAAAACAATAAATCGCGCGATCAAAGACTGATTATACGTTATGATTACGTGTTCTCACGTTCAAACACATGCGTTGAGCCCTTTTGCGCTCCGCAGAACCTCCCTCTGACCCAATTTTTAAACTGAGCGATTATGTTCGGATTTCTAAGAAGTTTTTTATCCACCGATATGGCCATCGATCTGGGCACGGCCAACACGCTGATTTACGTTCGCGGCAAAGGCATTGTGCTCGATGAACCCTCTGTGGTTGCCATTCGTACAGAAGGTGGATCCAATGGCCGCCAGATTATCCAGGCCGTTGGCCATGCAGCCAAACAGATGCTCGGTCGTGTCCCCGGAAATATCGAAGCCATCCGTCCCATGAAAGACGGCGTGATTGCCGATTATTCCGTAACCGAACAGATGCTGCGCCAGTTCATCCGCATTGTGCATCCCCGCAGTCTGTTCACCATGAGCCCCCGAATCATCGTCTGCGTACCCTGCGGCTCCACGCAGGTTGAGCGCCGGGTTATTCGCGAATCTGCGCAGGGCGCGGGTGCACGTCAGGTATTTCTGGTCGAGGAACCCATGGCCGCCGCCATTGGCGCGGGCCTGAACGTGTCTGATGCCAGCGGCTCCATGGTCGTGGATATCGGGGGTGGTACCACCGAAGTGGCCGTGATTTCACTGGGTGGCATGGTTTACAAGGGATCGGTAAGGGTCGGTGGCGACAAGTTCGACGAAGCCATCATGAATTACATCCGCCGCAACTATGGCATGCTCATTGGTGAACCCACTGCCGAAGCGATCAAGAAAAATATCGGTTCAGCGTTCCCTGGCACCGAAGTCCGTGAAATGGAAGTGAAGGGTCGTAACCTCTCGGAAGGGGTACCACGCAGCTTCACCGTCTCGTCCAATGAAATCCTGGAAGCCCTGACCGATCCGCTCAATCAGATCGTTTCAGCCGTCAAGATTGCACTGGAACAAACCCCACCTGAGCTGGGTGCCGATATTACCGACAAGGGTATCGCCCTGACCGGCGGGGGTGCCTTGCTCAAGGATCTGGATCGCCTGCTGCAGGAAGAAACCGGTATTCCGGTCGTCGTTGCTGATGATCCGCTCACCTGCGTGGTGCGCGGTTGTGGTGAAGCGCTGGAACATATCGACAAGCTGGGCCAGATTTTCATCGACGACTAGACGTCCTGAGGATGCCGCGCACACCGGGCATCCTGCCTTCTGCTGTTATTTTCTGATCCTTCCGTTCCCGTTTACGGTTGCCATATGCAGCAAAACAGTTCATTACGTTTTTTCACTAACGGGCCCGCAGCAGAGGTCAGACTTTTTTTTCTGGTCATCTTTTGCGTGGCACTGATGATTGCCGACTCGGAGACCCGGTATATTGAACCGGTGCGCAAGGCTGTCTCAGTCATGCTGTATCCGTTTCAGCGAACCGCCATGTGGCCGCGCGATGCGGTCACGCAGGTTTACGACTGGTCCAATGCCGTCACCATTGCCAAGCAGGAAAGTGCCGCCGTGCAGCGCCAGCGTATTGAACTGGCCCAGCTGTCCACGCACGCCGCGCAAATGGCGGCAGAGAACGCGCAATTGCGGCGCCTGCTTGCCGTCAAAACCACCGTGCAGACGCCCTCTGTTGCGGTGGAAATTCTTTATACCTCTGTCGATCCTCTGAATCAGACGCTGGTGCTGACCAAAGGCAGCAACGATGGGATTCGCCCCGGCATGCCGGTCATTGATGAAGGCGGCGTCGTTGGCCAGATCCGCCGTGTCACACCCATGACCTCGGAAGCGACCCTGATTACAGACAATAAAATTTCTGTGCCAGTGATGGTACTTCGCAACGGCCTGCGTGTGATTGCGTTTGGATCCGGGCAGACGGGCAGACTGGATGTGCGTTATCTGGGCATGGGTTCAGACATCAAGGCGGGCGACGATCTGGTCACCAGCGGCATTGGCGGCATATATCCTCAGGGTCTGTCTGTCGGCAAAATTGCAGCGGTAGACAGTAATTCTGCCGAGGGTTTCATGCGCGCACGTGCCGTGCCTTCTGCGCATCCCGAGAGGTATCGTCACTTTCTGGTGCTGCTGGTGCCTACAGATAACCTGCCAGATATTCCGGCATCGCTCTCTGATGCCAATCGCAATAGCGCTGCGTCACGGCGGGTGAACTGATATGGTCAAGCGCAGCCTGACCGCTCTGGAGCCGTTGCAGCGAACCAATTATTTTTATGGTTCCAGCCCCATCTATGCCTGGATCACCATTGTGCTGACCTGGCTGGCGTCGCTGCTGCCGTGGCGTGACTGGGTGGGTTCGCCTGATATCCTGATTCTGGTGATGGCGTTTTGGTGCGTGCAGCAGGTGCGCGGCGTGGGGCTGGTCAGCGCCGTTATTTTCGGTCTGCTCATGGACGTGCATGACGCCAATGTACTGGGCGATCACGCGCTCAGCTATGTGCTGGTGATCTTCGGCGCCATGATTTTCCGCCGCCGGATGGTGCAGTTCGGCGGGTTCAGCCAGATGCTGCAAATGCTGCCCGTCTTTTTCCTGGCACCGTTCCCCAGTCATTTGCTCAATGCCTGGCTGCAGGGCGCCTGGGGAGGCTGGACCTGGCTATTTTCAGGTCTGATCACAGGCGTAATGTGGGTTGCCGCCGACCTGATCCTGAAGTTGCCGCTGCGCCCCGTAGACGATAACGAAACGCTGAACTGACGGAAAACGGGCTATGTTCGAATTCCGCAAGCGTTCTGCCATACAGAGAAAAAAAATCCGGTTTCGCGTGGTCGTGGCCCTGATTTTTGTGCTGGGCTGCTTCGGACTGCTCATTGACCGGCTTTGGGTGTTGCAGGTTGAGCGCTATCAGGGTCTTGCTGAAAGGGCTGACCGCAACCGTATTGCACTGGTCCCCATTGCGCCTCGACGCGGCGACATTGTGGATCGCAACGGTCTTGTGCTGGCGCGCAGTTATCGTGACTATACGCTGGAAATTGTGCCGGCTCAGGTCAGCAATCTGGATGAGCTCATCAGTCAGATCAGCACCGTCATTCCGCTGACGCCACTGGATATCCGCCGGTTCAAGCGCCGCATGGGCCAGACCACGCGTTATGCCTCGGTCATGCTGCGCGGCAATCTGACCGACGATGAAGCGGCGGTATTTGCCGCGCATTCCTTTCGCTTTCCCGATGTGAACCTGCGTGCCCGCTGGGTGCGTGAATATCCGCAGGGAGAGTCAGCCGCCCACGTTGTTGGCTATGTGGGCCGGATTTCCGAGAAAGATCAGGAACGACTGGAGCAGGATGGCGTCGAAGGCAATTACCGTGGCACCGATGTGATTGGTAAAAAAGGTATCGAAGCCAGTTACGAATCTGTGCTGCACGGCAAGACAGGCTGGGAAGAAGTGGAAGTGGCAGCGTCGGGCAAGCCGGTGCAGGTACTCAAGCGCATCGATCCTGTCCCAGGCGAAACGCTGCACCTGTCCATTGATATGGGTCTGCAGAAAATGGTCGAGGACCTGTACAACAAAGGTTTCGTGAAGGAAGGCGAACCCGAGCGGGGTGCGCTGGTTGCCATCGACCCCCGCAATGGTCAGGTGCTGGCCTATGTGTCGGCACCTTCGTATGATCCGAATCTGTTCATTGACGGCATTGATGTGGAAAACTGGCGACGCCTGGCAGACTCGCCCGAACATCCCTTGATCGATCGGCCAGTTTCGGGTACGTTCCCCATTGGTTCAACCTATAAACCCTTTGTGGCGCTGGCCGCGCTCAAGCTGGGCGTGCGCGACCCGAATGCGCGGATTCCGGATCCCGGGTATTTCGAATACGGCAACCAGCGATTCCGCAATGCCGGCGGCGCCGCTTACGGCCCGACCAATATGCATCGGGCGCTCGTGGTGTCGTCCGATACCTATTTCTTCAGCCTTGGTCCGCTGATCGGCGTCGATGCGCTGCATGATTTCTCCATGCTTTTCGGCTTTGGACGCAAGACGGGTATCGATCTGGATTACGAAAAAATCGGGACGCTGCCTTCGCGCGAATGGAAGAAAAAGGCGTTCAAGGATCCGAAGCAGCAGCGCTGGATTCCTGGTGAGACCATTTCTGTTGCAGTGGGCCAGGGCTATAACGCATTTACCATCATGCAACTGGCGCAGGCCACGTCAACGCTGGCGGCCGACGGCAAGTATATTCGCCCGCATCTGGTAAGCGAACTGGAAAATCCCATCACCAGAAAAGTGACGCCTACAGTGCGTCAGCCGGATTATCAGATTCCGGTCAGTGAGTCTTCCATCAAGCTGGTCAAGGATGCGCTGGTGGATGTGACCAGACGCGGCACGGCCAAGCGCAGTTTTGCCGGCGCTGCCTACGACTCTGCCGGCAAGACCGGGACTGCGCAGGTGTTCAGCCTCAAAGGTTCCAAGTACAACTCTCGCAATCTGAAACGCAATTTGTGGGATCACGCCCTGTATATGGGTTTTGCGCCGGCTCAGGAACCGAAAATTGCGGTGGCGCTGATTGTGGAAAACGGCGGGTGGGGTGCCAGTATTGCGGCGCCGATTGCACGCAAGGTGTTTGACTACTGGCTGTCGCCCCAGCGCTCTGCACAGGTCAATGCTGCCCCAGTCCTGGAGATCGACACCGACGAGCCGCCCGAGGATTCTTCTCCGGATATTATCGTGCCGCAAAATGTGCCCGCCAATCCGGAAGACAAGGCGCCCGAGCATCTGCCGGACATCCTGACGCCCGTGGGAAATGGCAGCGGCAATAGCAACGGCAGTTCACGCAGTGGCAGAAACCAGGGGCAGAATGATGAATAAACTCATGGACTGGATTCTGCGGGCGTTTCGTGCCTTTGACTGGCCACTGCTGTTCATTCTGGTGATCTTCTGCATCCTTGGCATGACCGTGATGCATTCTGCGGTGGGCGGAACCGACTGGCGATTTGCCAGTCAGGCCCGCAATTTCCTGCTGGCTTTCTTTGTGATGTGGGTAGTGGCAATGATTCCCCCTTCACGCATCATGAAATTTGCCATTCCACTCTACGTGGTCGGCGTCCTGCTGCTGATCGCGGTTCTGCTGGTGGGTATCACCAGCAAGGGTGCAACGCGCTGGCTCAATATCGGTGTCACGGTGATCCAGCCTTCCGAGATGATGAAAATCATCGTGCCGCTGATGCTGGCCTGGTATTTTGACAAGCACCGTTCGGCACTGAGAATTATTGATTTTCTGTTCGCCGCCGTTTTGCTGCTGGTGCCATTTATCCTGATTATCCGCCAGCCCGATCTGGGTACCGGCCTGCTGGTGCTGAGCACCGGTTTCTTCATTATTTATTTTGCCGGTCTGTCCTTCAAGCTGATTCTGCCGGTATTCATCATCGGTGCAGTATCGATTCTGTTGATTCTGCATTACGAATCGGTTTTATGCGGGCCTGATTTTGACTGGGTCATTCTGCATGAATATCAGAAGCATCGCGTCTGCACCCTTCTCGATCCGGGCAGTGACCCGCTGGGCAAGGGGTTTCATACCATTCAGGGAATGATTGCCATCGGGTCCGGCGGGTTGTACGGCAAGGGCTATATGCTGGGAACGCAGACGCATCTGGATTTCATTCCCGAGCGTACGACAGACTTCATTTTCGCCGTTTTTGCAGAGGAATTCGGGCTTTATGGCGGCGTGATGCTGCTGTTGCTCTATACCTTGCTGTTGCTGCGCGGCTTTCTGATTACGGTGCGCGCTCGCACGCAGTTCGGACGTCTGCTGGCAGGCGCCATGACCATGATGCTGTTCATGTACGTTTTCGTGAATATGGGAATGGTGATGGGCATTCTGCCGGTGGTGGGCGTGCCGCTGCCATTCATGAGCTACGGCGGTACGGCACTGGTGACGCTGGGCTTTGCCTGCGGTCTGCTAATGAGTATTTCCAATTACGTGCCCAGCCGCAAGTCGGCGAACGCGGAACAATAAAAGAGGGCGTTACGCTTAAAAAAGCTGAGGTGCCTGTGCGTCGATGGCAAAATAACCCGTCAGCAGCGTGCGCAATGGTGCGGGCAGGGCGGCTTCGCCAAGCATGGCTACAGGAATCCACTGCCACCGCTTTTGAACGCCGCTACTGGAATCAGCCAGTTGCGCAGTGACTCCACTTTTTGACCCGGACGCTCGCCTGGTGACTCCACTTTCAGGATCCGGCAGTCGTTCAGGCAACTTGCCGGCGTGCACCACAACAGGCTGAATATGCAGCCGAAAGTGCGTGAACACATGTTCAAATGCGGCCAGTGACTGTACCGTCACATCGGGCTCCATGGCCGCCTGCAGATAGCTCGCACAGGCGTTCCTGTCGGCAAACTCCGGCAGGGTAAGCAGGCCACCCCAGATGCCTTTGTCTTCGCGTCGATACATCAATACCCTGGCCTTGTGCTCCAGAATCAGTACACAGACTGTGCGCTGTGGCACGGCCTTGCGTACGCGCGGGGAAGGCAGTTCGGCCTGCCGCCCTTCGCGCCGGGCGACGCAGTCGCCTGCCAGCGGACAGGTGTCACAGGCCGGCTTGCCCCGGGTGCATACGGTTGCCCCCAGATCCATCAGCCCCTGCGTATAGGCGGCCATGTCAAGATGATCCGGCGCGTCTTGCAGATGCTGCCAGGCCAGTTCCCAGAGCCGGTTCTCTGTCGGTTTTTTCTGCACGTCTCCTTCTATGCCGTAATAGCGACAGAAAACACGCTTGACGTTGCCATCCAGGATGGGTCGGCGTGCATTGAAGGAAAAGGCAGCAATGGCGTTGGCGGTGGAGGGGCCGATGCCCGGCAGGCTGGCGATATCATCGGCGTTTTCCGGAAAGTGCCCGTCCCAGTCTTTGGCGATGGTCTGTGCGCAGCGGTGCAGATTGCGGGCGCGCGCGTAATAGCCCAGCCCTGCCCAGTAGGGCATGACCTGCGCCTGATCGGCCTCGGCCAGCGCAGCAAGGGTGGGAAAACGGGACAGGAAACGCGTGTAGTACGGAATAACCGTGGCGACCTGCGTCTGCTGCAGCATGATTTCCGAGAGCCAGACGCGATACGGGTCGCGGCTTTGCTGCCAGGGCAGGCCATGTCTGCCGCGCTCACGCTGCCAGTCTATGACCTTTTCGGCAAAAGTCATGAATCAGAAGCGCGAGTGTCGGGTCATGGACCATTGGGCTGCCAGGGCAGCCACCAGCATCACCAGAACAATGGCGGTAAGCAGCCACGTCACATCGGGCAGGCGGATCACAAAGTCGGTCCCGTAACTCTCGGACAGTCTGGCGATAGCGCCATTGAGTGAGCCCAGCCCGAAAGTTGTCAGCAGGATGGACAGCACGCCGGCGGCCATGCCCGTAAGCGCGCCCAGATACAGAAACGGACGGCGCACAAACGATTCGGTTGCGCCCACCAGGCGGGCAACGGCAATTTCTTCGCGCTGCACCAGCGCCTGCATGCGCACGGTATTGAAAACGGTACCGACTACAACGACAGCCACCCCAATTGCCAGCAGCAACAGGACGCCGCGAGTGAATGAGAGGATGGCGTCCAGCTTCTGCACCCAGGCGCTATCGAACTGAACGGTATCCACATTATCCAGCTGGCTCCAGGCCTGGGCCAGTTCCTGCGCCTTGCTTGCCTGATCATCCACATCCTTGATGGTGACGATAATCGAATTGGGCAGCGGATTGCGTGGCAGCACTTTCAGTGCATTCGACCAGGACTCCGAGGCGCGCAGTCCGGCCAGCGCTTCGTTCTTGTCCACCACTTCCAGTTTTTCGATATACGCGCTGTTCTCCTGCTGCAGTTTTTCACCCACTTCTCGCGTCTCGTCCAGCGGGACATCGCCTTTCATGAATAGCGTGATGGCAGGATTGACCGACACATTGCGCGCCACCGGTTCCATGGAAACCAGAATGGAACTGGCCAGCAATGGCAGGGCAAGCACCAGCGCGATGACCACGATATTGGTCAGTGAAGAAAAGGGCGTGGACAGCAATCGCCGAATGGCGATGTGCATGGCGTAAAAATGATGTCTTATCCAGGTTCTCATGCGTTTTTCCCCAGATCGGTGAAGCGACCGGGTTCGATCAGCAGTGTGCGGTTGGCGTGGCGACGCAGCAGGTCCAGGTCATGCGAGGCAATCAGGGTTGTCACACCAACCCGGTTGAAGTCCCGAAAAACTTCCAGGATTTTTTGCGCACTGGCCTGATCCAGGTTGGCTGTGGGTTCATCGGCAATCAGGATGGCCGGTTTGTTGACAATAGCGCGGGCAATGGCCAGGCGCTGCTGTTCTCCGCCCGACAGGGCAATGGGATTGAGCTTTTCCTTGCCTGAGAGACCCACTTTTTCTATCGCGGCCCGCGCGCGCGCCGCCGCCTTGTCAGAACTCAGGCCCATGACAGCCAGCGGCAGCATGACGTTTTCAAATGCGCTGCGGTCGTATAGTAGGTGCATATTCTGCAGGATAACGCCGACGGCGCGGCGAAGATAGGGTCTGGCACGGCTGCTGATCTGATCCATGTGCTTGCCCTTGACAATGATAGAGCCGCGCGTGGGGGCTTCGAGTCCGCCGATCAGTTTGAGCAGGGTGGATTTGCCTGCCCCGGACGGCCCGGAAACAAAGACAAATTCGCCGGGCGTGATATTGAAATTGATATCAGCCAGGATA